>JBDSWH010000124.1:0-3734 GCA_039926785.1 Gammaproteobacteria bacterium | reverse complement strand
TATCACTGGTTTGGCGACTGGGGTCGCGACACGATGATCGCGTTGCCCGGCCTCACATTGCCCGTTGGCCGCGCCGACATCGCGGCGCGGATCCTTCGCACGTTTGCGGCCTACGTCAGCGAGGGGATGCTGCCCAACCGCTTCCCGGACAACGGTGCGGCGCCCGAGTACAACACCGCGGACGCGTCACTCTGGTTCTTCCACGCGCTGGACGCGTGCTGGCGTGGGACCGGCGACGACGATTTGGTGCACGAACTGTGGCCGCGACTCGTCGAGATCGTGGACTGGCACCTGCGGGGCACGCGCTATGGCATCGGCGTGGATCCGGCCGACGGCCTGCTGCGGGCCGGGGAGCCGGGCACGCAACTAACGTGGATGGACGCCAAGGTGGGCAACTCCGCGGCGACTCCGCGCATCGGCAAGCCGGTGGAGATCAACGCGCTGTGGCACCACGCCCTCGTCGTGATGGCCCGGTTTGCCCAGCAACTGGGTGACCTGGCGCTGTCGCGACGCTACGCGTCGCTCGCCGCGCGGGTCCGGGAGTCTTTTTGCCGGCGGTTCTGGTATGCCGGCGGTGGTTACCTGTTCGATGTCGTCGACGGGCCGGGCGGCCATGACCCGGCGCTCCGGCCCAACCAGATTCTGGCAGTCTCGCTGCCGTCGGCCTTGCTCGAGGGGCCGAAGGCCGCCGCGGTGGTGGCCACCTGCCAGCGGGAGTTGCTGACGCCCATGGGGCTCAGAACCCTGGCCCGCAGTGACCCGTCCTACGCCGGGCTCTACACCGGCGGACCCCGGCAGCGGGATGCGGCCTACCACCAGGGCACGGTGTGGCCCTGGCTGCTGGGGCCGTTCGCGCTTGCCCACTACCGCGTGCACGGCCAGCGTGCCGATGCCCAGGCGTTGCTGGCCGGCATCGGTAGCCACCTGGCTGAGGCGGGCGTGGGCAGCATCAGCGAAATCTTCGATGGCGACGCGCCCCACCGGCCGCGAGGCTGCATCGCCCAAGCCTGGAGTGTCGCCGAGATCCTGCGCGCGTGGTTCGAACTCGGAAAGCCGGGATGACGGCCGAGGACCGCCGACTCCAGGAGGAATTTCCGCCGGGCCAGGGCTGGAAGAAGTGGGGGCCCTACCTGTCCGAGCGTCAGTGGGGCACCGTACGAGAGGACTACAGCCCGGATGGGACGGCGTGGGAGTACTTCCCGCACGACCACGCACGCAGCCGGGCCTACCGTTGGGGCGAGGATGGCATCGCGGGGCTCTGCGACCGGGCGCAGCACCTGTGCCTGTCGGTTGCGCTCTGGAACGGTAGCGATCACATCCTGAAGGAGCGGCTCTTCGGCCTCACCAACAGCCAGGGCAATCACGGGGAGGACGTGAAGGAGCTCTACTACTACCTGGATGCGACGCCCACCCACTCCTACCTGAAGATGCTCTACAAGTATCCGCAGGCGGAGTTTCCGTACACCCGGCTGGTGCAGGACAGCCTAGAGCGGGGCGTCGGCCAGCCGGAGCCGGAGCTGATGGACACCGGCGTGTTCGACGACAACCGCTACTTCGACGTGTTCGTGGAATATGCCCAGGCAGCGCCCGAGGACATCCTGATGCGGATCACGGCGGTGAACCGCGGTCCCGCGCCCGCCACGTTGCACCTGCTACCCCAGCTCTGGTTCCGCAATACCTGGAGCTGGAACGCAAGCGCCCAACCGGTGATCGTCGGCGTCGACCAAACGGAGGTCCAGGCTCAGCACGCGCTGCTGGGCACGTACCGCCTCTACGTGGAGGGTGCGCCCGAGCTGCTATTCACCGGCAACGACACGAACGTCCGCAGACTGTTCGGAACGGGCGAGACCGGGCACTTCAAGGATGCCTTCCATGAACGAGTGGTCGACGGCAACCCGGCCGCGGTCAATCCGGACTGCCGGGGCACGAAGGTGGCCGCCTGGTACCAGCAGCAACTGGCGGCGGGCGCCAGTCGTGAAATCCGCCTGCGCCTGAGCCTGCGGCCCCAGACCGTCCCGTTCGGGGACTTCGCTGCCGTGTTTGCCCGGCGGCAGGTCGAAGCCGACGAGTTTTATGCGCGTGTCCAGCACGGCCTCGCCAGCCCCGAGGCGCGCCTCGTGCAGCGCCAGGCCTTTGCCGGGCTGATCTGGTCCAAGCAGTTCTACTATTACGACGTGACGGAGTGGCTGCACGGTGATCCGGCGCAACCGCCGCCACCGGCCGGCCGCAGGCACGGCCGGAACTGGGAATGGCAGCACCTCAACAACGCCGATATCATTTCCATGCCGGACAAGTGGGAGTACCCCTGGTACGCGGCCTGGGATCTGGCTTTCCACATGCTGCCGTTTGCGCTGATCGATGCGGGCTTCGCCAAGCGCCAGCTCGTGCTGCTCACACGCGAGTGGTACATGCACCCGAACGGCCAGATGCCCGCCTACGAGTGGGCGCTTGGGGACGTGAACCCGCCAGTGCACGCCTGGGCGGCCTGGCGCGTGTTCCAGATCGACCGGGCGCAAAACCCTGGCCAGACGGGCGGCAAGGGCGACCTGGATTTCCTTGAACGCGTCTTCCACAAGCTGTTGCTGAACTTCACCTGGTGGGTGAATCGCAAGGACTGCGACGGTCGCAACGTCTTCCAGGGCGGCTTCCTCGGGCTCGACAACATCGGTGTCTTCGATCGCAGCTCCACCCTGCCCACCGGCGGGCATATCGACCAGTCCGACGGCACCAGCTGGATGGCGATGTATTCGCTCAACCTGATGCGGATCGCCCTCGAGCTGGCCCAGCACAATCACGTGTACGAGGACATCGCGACCAAGTTCTTCGAGCACTTCCTCCACATCGCTGAGGCCATGACGAAAGTGGGCGAGGACGAGATCGGGCTGTGGGACGACGACGACAAGTTCTACTACGACGTCCTGCACCTGCCCAACGGGCGCACGGAACGGCTCAAGGTGCGCTCGATGGTGGGCCTGATTCCGCTCTTTGCCGTCGAGACGCTGGACCCGGAAATGCTGGAAAAGCTGCCGGGATTTACCAAGCGCATGGAGTGGTTCCTGAACTACCGGCCCGACCTGGCGTCGCTGGTGTCCCATTGGGAAGTGGGTGGCAAGGGAGAGCGGCGCCTGCTGTCGCTGCTGCGGGGCCACCGCATGAAGCGGTTGCTGAAGCGGATGCTCGACGAGACGGAATTCCTGTCCGACTACGGCATCCGGGCCCTGTCCCGCTACCACGCCGAGCACCCCTACGTGTTCAGGGCGAACGGCATTGAACTGTCAGTGGCATACCAACCCGCGGAGTCGGATACTGGCCTTTTCGGTGGCAACTCGAACTGGCGGGGCCCGATCTGGTTTCCGGTGAACTACCTCATCATCGAGTCGCTGCAGAAGTTTCACTATTACTACGGCGACGACTTCAAGGTGGAATGCCCGACGGGATCCGGGCATTTCCTGACTATCAACGAGGTGGCGGACGAACTGGCTCGCCGGCTGGCGCGCATCTTCCTGCCCGATGCGAACGGCAAGCGCCCGGTGTACGGGGACCAGCCGCGGCTGCAGTCCGATCCGCACTTCCGGGACTACATCCTGTTCTACGAGTATTTCGACGGTGACACGGGCCGCGGAGTCGGTGCCGCCCACCAGACCGGCTGGACCGCGCTGGTGGCGAAGCTGCTGCAGCCCCGCCGCCCGACCGGGTAGCAGCGACTTCGGAAAACGGGCAAAGAAACGAAAAGG
>JBDSWH010000123.1:0-9709 GCA_039926785.1 Gammaproteobacteria bacterium | reverse complement strand
GGCGCCGGAGCGGAGTAGTTCCGGGTCCTGCAGATCCGGAACCGTGATACCGCTCACGCGTGATTCGATCCCGCGATGGCGCAGATTCTCCATCAGCCAGTACACGGGCCGCGAATGGGGCGCGTCCGCCGCGGGATCAAATTGCCCGGAATAAACAAACCCGACACCCGCTAGCAGAGCGAGCAAGATGACAATACCGGCAGCCTTGAGGAAGTTCATCCGAGCCCGTTCTGCACGCTGCGCTCGCAACCGCCGCATGTCATGCCTTCTACGTTGAATTCGGTTCGCATCTCCTGCTCCTGAGTGTTACACGTGTTTGCGATGTCGCCGGGTGCGAACGGCTGCATAGTCGAACGCGACGCGGACTGTTCAGTGGGGGCGTTACGACTGTAAAAGTGCTCAGGCCGGCTTCTGGAACTTCAGCGCAAACTTGTGGGTGCGGTCCCGCACGGTTTTGTCAAAGACCAGCACGTCGAGGGGATCGTCGGGATTCTCGAGGATGTCGGTTTCATCGGCGAGCGTGAAGCCCGCCGCAGTCACTTCGTCGACCACGACCCGACGTTCGATGCGGTGCTTGGCCTCCGCCAGACTCACGCCCGTCCCGGCGGGGGCGTGATGATCGATAACGGCGAAGATGCCGCCGGGCTTTAGGGCCGAAAACACCGAGGCATTCATGGCCGCCCGATCGGTCCCGACCCACACGGTGTCGTGATAGAACATGAAGCTGAATACTGTATCGAGGCTCCCGGCGGGCAACCGCAGGTCCTCGAGTTCGCAAATAATGCTGACGACATTGGTGAGGCCATGTTCGGCGATGCGTTGGGCGACGGGATCCGCACCCTTGAAGCGCGCCACCATGCGCGGCGAGTTCTGCGCGTAGACCTGACCCGTCTCGCCGACCACCTCGGCGAGGGTCCCGGCCAGGTAACCGCGGCTGGCCATCAGGTCCGCCACCCGCATTCCGGGGCCGATCCCGAAGAATGCCAGGAGGGCGCCGATGTGCCGGGGCTCGTCCCGTCGCCGGTCGTCGTCGCTCCGGCGCGGGCTGACCAAGGCCCGCCGGATCTCGTCGGGAATCACTAGAACCATGCCCTCACCCCCAGCGCCAGGTTCCAGCCGCCGGGTTCCTCACCCGCGGCGCGGACGAAATCGGCGCTATCGCCAATCCGGCGATCCCAGGTGACGCCCACATAAGGTGCAAATTCCCGCCGGATTTCGTAGCGCAGCCGCACACCGGCCTCAATCGCGCTGACTCCTGACCCGATCCCGAGCTCGGGGATGTCGTCGGCAGCCAGGTTGAGCTCGAGGCGCGGCTGAACAATGAGCCGCTGCGTGATCCGCTGGTCGTACTCGAATTCGAAACGCGCCGTCAGGTCTCCCTCGTCCGACAGGAAAGCCGCAGCATCGAGTTCGAACCTGTAGGGCATCAGTCCCTGGATGCCCAGCACCAGGTGGGCCGTCTCCGGGTCGGGACGAACGTCATACCGGACGCCGGCCTGCAAGTCGAAAAACGGCGCAATGGCCCGGCTGTACAAGGCCTGAAGCTCCGCGTCTTCGGGCCGTCCGCCAAACGTGCCTTCGCCTTCGCTCTTCAGCCAAAGCTTGTGCAGGTCGCCGCCGTACCAGCCTTCCACGTCCCACCGGTAACTGTCCCGGCCGTCATGCAGGAGTCCTTCGAGGCGATCCGCAAACAGCATGTAGTGCCGCATGCCGCCGTTCTCATGGAGCAGCTCCTCCCGCGCCCGGGCCATGGCCGAAGGATCGAACAGCGACCCGCTCGCATGGCGCGGTCCGGCAAATGCACCCGCCGGCGGGGCGGCTTCCGGCGCGGGCGAGGCCATGGGGTGCATCGCACTCATGTCGTGCGGCATCTCCGGGTCCGCCGGCGGGGTGTCCGCCTCGGGGGTGTTCATCGGCATCTCGTGCCCAGCATGCTGCGCCTGCCCCGGAATCGGGAGGGACATCGCCAGCAAGGCCATCAGCAGCACCTTCACCCGGCTGCTCCATCGAGGGGGCGGACGGTCACGACATTGAACATCCCCGCCATCATGTGGAAGAGCAGGTGGCAATGGAACGCCCAGTCCCCGGGCGCATCGGCGGTCAGTTCAAAGGCCACCTTGGTCCCCGGCAGAACATTCACCGTGTGCTTCCGCGGGTAGTTACCGGGATGGCCATTAACCACCTCGAAGAAATGCCCGTGCAGGTGAATGGGGTGCTGCATCATGGTGTCGTTGACCAGCGTCACCCGCACCCGTTCGTTGCGCTCGAAGCGGATCGGCTCGACGATCTCGCTGAACTGGCGGCCGTCGAACGACCACATGAAGCGTTCCATGTTGCCGGTCAGGTGAATCTCCAGCGAGCGTGACGGCGGCCGCGAGTCGGGGTTCGGCTCGAGCGCCACCAGGTCGGAGTAGACCAGTACCTTGTGCCCCACATCTTCCATGCCCAGTCCGGGCTTCGACACGCCGTCCTGCGGACTCATTGCGAGCATGTCGACGCCGACGCCCACCTGCATGCCGGGCGGGGCCAGGGACTTGTCGCGCATGTTCATGGCGCCCATGTCCATGCTGCCCATGTCCATGCCGTCCATCTTCATGCCGGGCATCGCCCCATGGTCCATGCCCATGTCGTCCATGCCGAGGGTGGGCCGGGGCCGGAGTGGCGGCACGAGTGCGGCCATGCCAGGCCGCGGCGCGAGCGTTGCCCGGCCCATGCCCGAACGGTCGACCGACTCTGCAACCAGCGTGTAGGCCCGATCCTCGCCTGGCACGACGACCACGTCGTAGGTTTCGGCAACGGAGATCTGGAATTCGTCGACCGTCACCGGCCGGACCGCATTGCCGTCCGCGGCGACGACCGTCATCGGCAGGTCGGGAAAGCGGATATTGAAGACCGTCATCGCCGAGGCGTTGATGAAACGCAGGCGCACGCGCTCGCCAGGCCGGAACAGCCCGGTCCAGTTCTCACCCGGTCCATGACCGTTGATGAGGTAGGTGTAGGTCGAGCCGGTGATGTCCGCGATGTCGGTGGGGTCCATCCGCATCCTGGCCCACATCCGGCGGTTCTCGAGCGACATCGCCTCCTCGGGGCCCTGCTTTCCCACCAGGCCGGCGAGCGTGTGCTGCTGACGGTTGAAGTAGCCGGCAGTCTTCTTGAGCTTCGCGAACATCCCGTGGGGATCCATGAAGCTCCAGTCCGACAACACGACCACGTGTTCGCGGTCGCACTGCACGGGATCGGCACCCGCTGGGTCGAGAACGATGGGGCCGTAATGCCCGAGCTGCTCCTGAAGACCGGAGTGGCTGTGATACCAGAAGGTGCCGGACTGGCGGATCGGGAATTCGTAAACGAAGGTCTGTTTCGGCGGGATGCCGGGAAAGCTCACCCCCGGAACGCCGTCCATCTGAAAGGGCAGGAGAACGCCGTGCCAGTGGATCGAGGTGTCTTCATGCAGGGTGTTGGTGACGGCGATGCGGACGTTCTGGCCTTCCCGCAGGCGGATAAGGGGCGCTGGCAGGGTGCCGTTAATCGTTACCGCCGAGCCCGTTCGGCCACCCACCGTGAATGGCGAGCGCCCGATGGTGAGATTGACCTGTTCCCCGGACAGCGTCTGCAGGGCGACGGGCAGTCCGGGCGTGCCTGAGCGCGCCCAGCGGGGCACGAGTGGCGCGAACGCCGCGACCCCGCCGAGCGCCAGCCCCTTCGCCAGAAAGGTCCGACGGTCGACTGCGGTGGTTAAATACGGGAATTTCTTGGGCATCACAGGGAGAACACTAGCAACGACTGTTCGCGAAACTATCGCGGTTCGGTTGACTGACTGCCTGGTTTCACGACGAGGTTGACGTCAGAGTAAAGCGGAAACGCGTACCCGCACCCGGTGCGCTGTGGACTTCGATGTCGACCCCGTGCAGGTCGAGGAGGCCTTTCACGATCGCGAGGCCCAGGCCCGAACTGCCGGTGCCGGCCGAGCGGCTCTGATCGCCACGATAAAAGCGCTCGAAAATCCTCCGCTGCTCATCGTCGGGGATGCCGGGCCCCGAGTCTTCAACTTCGAGCGAGACGGCCTCCGGTCCGGCCTGTGAGGCCCGCAGCGTCACGACGCCACAGGGGGGCGTGTGCTGGATTGCGTTGTCGAGCAGATTGTCCAGCACCCGTTCAATCTGCGCGACGTCGCCGACCACAAGGGGGAGGGGTCCCGCGTAGTCGGTCCGGATCGTGATGTCGCGGGCAGCAGCCGTCAGGTTAAATTTCTGGGCGATGTCCTGGAGTAGCTCCGCTGGCTGAAACGGTTCCCGATGGAGCTCGATCTGCCCGCCGTCCAGCTTGGCGAGATCGAGCAGCTGCGCGACCAGTCGGGTCAGGCGCCGGGTCTGTCGACTGGCGTTGGCCAGGTAATCGCGCCGTTCGGTCGGGGTCAAGGTCTGGTCTTTGGCAGACAACGTATCCAGGTGCACCTGCAGGGACGTCAGCGGTGTCCGCAAATCGTGGGACAGGTTGGCTACCAGGGTGCGGCGCATCTCGTCGGTGTCCCGCAGTGTCTCCAGCTGCGTCCGGACGCTGTTGGAGAGCTCGCCGAACAACTGGGCGAGGCGGGAGATTTCATCGTCAGCGCTGACGGCGGGCTCCTGGCCACCGGGCCTGGCCGCATAGGTATCTGCGCGGAACCGTTCCATGTCGGACTTCAGTCTGCTGAGGCGACGCGTGATGTAGCGGACGGCGAGGAGCGTCGCCAGCACCGCGAGCAGCCCGCCGGAGATCAAAAGGCCGAGGCTCTCGTTGATCGCATAAGCGCGACGCAGATCACGCACGGCACCCGCCGCGCGATCGCCATGCAGCATCACGTACAGATACCGGGCCGGGCAATCCTGGATCAGGACCGGCGCCGCCGAGAAGATATCCTGCCGCTCGGGATCCCGCGGATCATCGCCGAGGATCGGCAGGGCTTGTTTCCCGGCTAGGAAGGCCTTGATCGGCGAAAGATTGACCCGCCGGCGGGCCCATCCGTCCGCCGGAACGGAGGAGGCGACCAGTTCGCCATTGGCATCCAGCAGGTACAGGTCCACGTCGGGATTGAGTTCCGCCAGCTTCCGGATGCCGCGGTGGAAGGTGTCCACCGTCAACGGCTCATCCGTAAGCAGGAGGCGCGCGTTGGCGTACTGCCGGGCCAGATTCCGGTTCACCGTCTGATCGGCTTCCACGTGATAGGCCTCGTGATAGCCGAGCAGGATCACCGCGAAGATGACCGTCAGCGCGAGCCCGAACATCAGGATCACGATCAGCAAACGCCCATAGAGTGTCTGAAACACCGGTCAGGTCTCGGGGTGCCCGGCGAACTTGTAGCCCACACCCCAAACGGTCAGCAACAGTTCCGGCTGCGCCTGGTCCCGCTCGATCTTGGCGCGCAGCCGGTTGATGTGACAGTTCACCGCGTGTTCGTAACCGTCATGGCTGTAGCCCCACACCGCGTCGAGCAACTGGGCCCGGGTGAAGACCCGGCCCGGATGCCGTGCGAAGTGCAGCAGCAGGTCAAATTCCTTCGGCGTCAGCGTTACCAGCTTGCCGTGCAGGTGGACCTCGCGAGTCGCGGGTTCGATCCGTAACAGACTCCCGATGTCGAGCGGCTGGGCTGCCGTTCCAGCAATAGCCGCCAGGCTGTCCATCCGCCGCAGCATCGCCTTGATGCGGGCCGTGAGTTCAGCGATCCCGAAGGGCTTCGTGATGTAGTCATCGGCCCCTGACTCCAGGCCCAGAACCTTGTCCACTTCGGTAGTCCGGGCGGTCAGCATCAGGATGGGTGTGGCAACGCTCCGGGCGCGCAGCCGGCGACAGACTTCAAGGCCATCCATGACCGGCAGCATGAGGTCGAGCAGAATCAGATCGAAGCTCCGCGACTCGGCAGCGCGCAGGCCCGTGTCGCCCCGGAACGCCGTCTGGACAGAGAAGCCCTGGTCCTCCAGGTGGCGCTTGACCAGGCTGGCCAGGTCCTGTTCGTCTTCGATGATGAGTACGTGCTTGTTCATGTGCTGCGGTCTGGAAGTGGCTTGCTCCGGCGAATGTTTCGAGATAAATCAGGCGGCGCCTTCCTGTAGGGTCTGAGATCCCTTATACCTGCCACACTGTGCATGAGCACACACGTCCACCGCATAACCAGCCAAGGGAAGCTATCCACATGACCGCACCTGGAAACCCGATGAAGAAAACCTCGACGCTCAAGCCCTTCGCCAAGGGCGATATCTTTCTCGGTTGTACCTACCTCAACAACCCCTTGGATGACCACATGGGGGAGGGCCGCATTCTGCAGTTCGACAAGAACTGGGTCGCCAAGGGTACCTGGTATACCACCGGCACCCGTTACTTCATCGTCGGCTGCCAGGTCGCGCCGGACGGCACGCTGTGGGGCTTCGATTGCCACGACCACATCGCGGTTCGTGCCACTCCGGATGCGCAGGAACTGGAGCCCTGGGATTCGGGCCGGGCCTTCGGCAGCGTGAATTGGGACCGGGACGGTAACCACTACTTTGGCGAGTACATGATCGGCAAGGAAATCTGGAAGGGCTCGACGGCGAAGCTGCTCGCCGACGGCACGCTCGGCGTCGGCCATATTTACAAGTACAGCCCCGACCTGAAGACCGTGCTGCAGGACTTTCCCGCTGAGAACGCGCCGGAGCCGACCCGCTTCAAGGGGGTCACGCACTCTACCCTGCATCCCTCCGGCGACTTCATCACCTACACCACCGAAACGGCGCGGCGTCTCATGCGCTACGACGTCCGTACGGCGAAGCAGATGCCGGATCTGGCGGGTTTCCCTGACGCAGACCCTTACGACCGGACCGACAAGCGCTGGTTCATCGCGGTGGCTTATCTGCCGGATGGCCGGCTGCTGTGCACCGTGGCCGATGGGCTCGCCGTCTACGACGAGGCTGGCAAGGTGCTGCAGCACATCCCGCTGCCGGGTTACGGCTGGGCCCAGGTCACGCCGGACGTGGATCCACGCTATGCGCTGGCGGCCAACGTCTGGACGGGGGTGGCGGCGCGGATCGACCTCAAGGAAGAGAAGATTGTGCAGCAGATGGATGTGGGCTTCACCGCGCCATTCCGTTCGCTGGCGGGGCTGGCTGTGTTTCGGGGCTGAGCAGGGCTTTGTGTCCGACTTTGTCCCCGCCCTCGGCTTTCACTGGCTGACACCGGCCTACGATGCAGTTGTGCGCGCGACAACGCGCGAGCGCACGTTCAAAATCGCGTTGATCAAGCAAGCGGATTTCCAGCCCGGGCAGCAAGTTTTAGACCTCGCCTGCGGGACCGGGACACTGGCCGTCTGGATCAAGCAGCGCTGCCCGGAGGTCAGTCTCTCCGGGATTGATGCAGATCCGGATATTCTCGAAATCGCCGCACGGAAGGCCACAAGGGCGCAGGTCTCGATAACCTTCGAGCAGGGACTCGCCAGCCACTTGCCCTACCCGGACGCACACTTCCATCGCGTGGTGTCCAGCCTGTTCTTCCACCATCTGACCTGGCCAGAGAAGCAACGCGTCGCGCAGGAGCTGTATCGGGTCATGCGTCCTGGGGGAGAATTGCATGTCGCCGACTGGGGTCGTGCGGGCGGCGTGTTCTCCCGTAGTGCATTTGTGGCGATCCAGTTACTGGATGGTTTCGCAAATACTCGCGATAATGTGCAGGGCAGACTCATCGAACTGTTTGAGGAGGCCGGCTTTGCCAACGTATCGCAGCAGCAAACCATTGCGACGCTCTTCGGCACGCTGGCACTCTATCGGGCCGTTAAAACAGCTGTCGAAGGCCTTTCATTCGGGGGATAGGGAGGAAGCAGTGAGAACGTCAACCAATTCCGATCATCGAGCAGTTGCTCGGAGGGACGCGGCGGTATCACGGCGTGCTCGGCCTTTTTGACAGCAAGAGCGGCGCTCGCAAATCAGACGCCGAGGTGGAGGTGGGGCTTTCGGAAGTCGCCCTGCCCGGACCCACCAAGAAACGCGAGCCCATGCAGGTTTCTGGACCCATGACGTATGGCAAGTACTTCGATTCTCCGGTCGATGGGCAGTACCGTATTCAAGTGCAGATCCGGCGCGCTCGCATACCCGGCGATATCAACGCCGTCTTTTTCCATCAGCATGTTTCACCTTGGCCGAGCCGTGAGCAGTCATAACCAACCACCATCAAATCCGGCCCGCCGCAACCCCGCGACGACGTAGGAGCACGACCGCATAAGGCCCCACAGTAAGCCAGACCGGTGGTTCTCGCACATCAGTACAACGGAGCCGAGGTTTATGCCGAAGTGATACGGGGAGGTCCAACCGGCAGCGCCATCGCTTTCGGTCTCGCCTGAGAAGCTCAGGTTAAAACTGCACCTGAAGCAGTATTCGCCCGTGACTTGCGGATACACGTCCTGAAAATGCCGCAGCGATGGCAGCACGATCTCCGGCGCGAACGGCAGCGAGGCGGCCACGGCCCAGGGCGCGACGGTTCCGTCGTCGGGTCCGTACGGTGCGCCGCGGGCCGCATAGCCGAAAAATGAGCGCTTGATGCCGTTGAGGCGGCGCGTAGTCCAGCCCGGTCCGTCGCTCGCGGTCAGGCCCCAGAAGTTTTCACCGTAGCCTGCAAAGCCCAGTGGGTTGCGGATGGCGTACTCCCGCTGCACGTAGGTCGCTCGGCGGCTGTTCTCGAAGTAGTCGATGCCTTTGTCCCGTGCAAATGCATCCTGGATGTGGCGCATGTCCAGCCAGATGTGTGAATACTGGTGGATGAAGAGCGGGCCGCCGTAGAGCAACTCGTGGCCGTAAATTGTTTTCCATTCGTAGGTCGAGGTCCAGGCCGTGTAGCTCTCGGCCGGCAGCGGGTGCGTCGGCGAACCCAGCCCGAGCACGTACAGCAAGGTGGCTTCGTCGTAGCCGCTCCAGCGGTAGGGCAGGAAGTCGCTCTCTGGCGTCCACCCATGGGTGACCGTTGCGGCCCCGTTGCATGCCCAGGCCCAATCGGCCCTGCGATACAGTGCGTCGGCCAGGGACCGCACGGCCTGCTCGTCGTTGTCTTCGTGGTTGAAGTACGCGGCGGCGGCCAGCATGCCAGCGAACAGAAAAGTGCTGTCGATGGTGGACAACTCGCACAAGCCCGCACGCCGGCCCGTGCTCATGTCCAGGAAGTGGTAGTAGAACCCTTTGTGCCCGGTCGCGTCGGGTGTTGCGCCTTGCGGGCTGGTTGAGAAGAACCGCAGCAACGCCAGCGTGCGAGTCAGGGCATCACTGCGCGTCATCCAGCCCCGCTCGACCCCTACGGGATAGGCCGCCAGCGCAAAGCCCACCGCCGCGATGCTTGCGGGCGAGCCGGGCTGTGATTTGTCGGCGACGAGACCGTTCGCGGGGTTGGTCTCGCGGAGGAAATATTCGAAGGCGTGACGCTGCAATGCGCCCAGCCGCGCCTCACCGAAGCTCAGTGAACATGCATGTGGCTGCTCCAGCATCGCTCTCAACCTCGAGGGGCGCTCGCAGGCCAGTGCGGCCGTTGAGTGATCTGCCAGGTGCGCAAAGCGATCTGCTCGTCTTCCTGTGCCGGCATCACCCGGACGGAAGTTTTGTGGATGCCCAGCGCCTCGAGCCCGTCGCAGATGGATGCACGCGTCGAGGCATCGTTCTCGCCGATACCCCCTGTAAAGACCAACAGGTCCACGCCGCCGAGCACGGCCGCCATAGCGGCAATC
>JBDSWH010000122.1:0-14869 GCA_039926785.1 Gammaproteobacteria bacterium | reverse complement strand
AACTCACCGGGACGCGCCGGCCGCGCGCCGAGCGCCACGACCCGGGCCACCAGGATGTCGAGCAGAACCGGACCGCCGTGGGCGTGCAGCTCGAGCACGTCCTCGCCGGTGTAGGAATGGGGGTTCGGGAAGAACAGGGCGAGGCCCGTGTCGAGCGTCTCGCCCGACACATCCCGGAACGAGTTGAGCGTGGCCACCCGCGGCTCGGGGCAGCGGCCCAAAACGGCGTCGGCAATGGCGCGGACCTGCGGTCCGGAGATCCGGACGATGCCCACACCGCCCCGTCCGGCCGGCGTAGCCCGGGCGACGATCGTGGTGCCGGCGTTCCCGGTCATCGCACAGGCCGGCTCAGTCGGCGCCCAGCACCTTGTTGATGCGCCATTGCTGGGCCATGGACAGCACCGAGTTGGTCAGCCAGTAGAGCACCAGGCCGGCCGGGAAGAAGGCGAAGAAGCCCGTGAAGACGATCGGCATGATCTGCATCATCTTCGCCTGCACGGGGTCCGGCGGGGGCGGGTTCAGCTTCTGCTGAAAGAACATCGCTGCGCCCATAAGCAAGGGCAGGATGAAGAACGGGTCCTTGGACGAGAGGTCGGTAATCCAGAGCGCAAAGGGCGCCTGGCGCATCTCGACGCTTTCGAGCAGTACCCAGTAGAAGGAGATGAAGAAAGGAATCTGCACCAGCATGGGCAGGCAACCTGCGGCCGGATTGATCTTCTCCTTCTTGTAGAGCTCCATCAGTGCCGCGCTCATGGCCTGGCGGTCGTCCTTGTACCGTTCCTGGAGCGCCTTCATCCGGGGCTGCAGCTTGCGCATGCCCGCCATGGACCGGCCGCTGGTCTCGCTGAGCTTGTAGAACACCAGCTTGATCAGCAGGGTAACCAGGATGATGGCGAGGCCCCAGTTGTGGACAAAGCCGTGCATTGTATTGAGCAGCCAGAACATGGGCTGGGCGAGCAGGGTCAGCCGGCCGTAATCGACCGTGAGCTCGAGGCCAGGGGCGACGGTTTTGAGTTCGCTCTGCAACTTGGGGCCGACAAAAAGCTTCGAGCTGAAGGTGCCGCTGGTCCCGGGCGGGATCGCCTTTAGCGGGCCGATGGCACTGACCAGGAATTTGCCGTCGGCAAAGCTGCCCGCGTAGTTCCAGGTCTCGGCAGTTGGCGGCACGGCGGCCGCCAGGAAGTGGTGCTGAATGGCCGCGAACCAGCCCCGGGCGACGGACTGGCTGAAGGGCGCTTCCGTCAGCCCCTCGACCTTCAACTTCTGGTAGCTGTCGCCGTCGTAGGTGATCGGGCCGTTGAAGGAGTACGTCTCTACGTCGAACATGGACTGCTTGTGGGGCGTGAACAGCCGGTGCAGCTGTAGGTACTCGGCCGCCTGATAAGGCTCCGTGCCGTTGTTCTGCACCGTGTAGTCCAAGTCAATCTGAAACCGGCCGGGGCGGAAGGTGTAGGTCTTGGTGACCACCACGCCCGTCGGGCTCTCCCAACGCAGCGGCACCTTCAGTTCCGTCGCACCGGAGTCCAGGCGGAAGTCCGTACCGGTCGCGGTGAAGTCGGCAAGGTGATTGGCTTCTGGCTGGCCGTCGGCCGCACGCAAGCCACCCTGGAACGCAAAGTAGCGGGCCGGGTCGAGCGAGAGCAGCTCGACGGGCACGTCGGGCTGGTCCTTGTGCACCGGAAAAGTGGGCAGCTTGGCGTCAACTATGTTGCCGCCTCGCGAATCAATGACCACGTCCAGCACGTCGGTATGCACGCGGATGAGCGTCGACGGCGCGGTGACGGGCGCTTCGGGCGTAACAGTTGTCGCGGTCGGGGCCGCTGGCGCGGCGGTGCCCGCCAGGGACGGTAGGGCGGGTGGCGCCTCGGGCACAGTTGTACCAGCAGTCCCCGTCGCCGGTGCCGCAGCGGTCGTCGTGCCGGATACGGCCGGCTTGGAGGCGAAGCCCTGCTGCCAGGTTTGGACCGTGAGCCAGACCAGCATCAGCAGGCCGACCCAGAGAAAGATCCTGAGGTTGTCCATCGTCACGTGGGATTGTTCCCTGTTGTTTTCGGTGCGATGCGCACCCAATGCTTGTCGAGGCTGCCGGTAATCTCGGCGTTCGCGGCCGACGTCGTGGCGTCCCGGGCCAGGACCACGAGGTCCATCGGCGGCAGATCTGCGGCACGGCGCCGGAAGCTCTCGCGGACCAGGCGGCGAAGCCGGTTGCGGCCGACGGCAAGCCGGACCTTATGCTTGGAAATCGCGAAGCCGAGGCGCGGGTGCGTCAGCGCGTTGGGATGAAACAGAATCGTAAAGTAACGGTCGGCGGAGCGCTGGCCCGTCTGGAACACAGTATCAAAGTCCGCCTTGTGCAACAGGCGCAGCTGCCGCGGGAACGTTTGCCGGGGGGTCTCAGCGGAGAGACGGGGCGACGGAGCGATCGCCATCTGCCGTGGGTGCAGGGGCCGTGGGTTCAGGGGGTCGCGGGCGCAGGACGGTCCGACGACGGTCAGACCGTGAGACGCTTGCGGCCCTTGGCCCGGCGACGCTTCAGTACCAGACGGCCGCCGCGCGTGGCCATGCGGGCGCGAAACCCGTGACTGCGGGCGCGCTTGAGCTTGCTGGGCTGGTACGTTCTTTTCATGAAGAAATTCGCCGGAAAACAAAAGGATGGGATGCGTGGGAGGCGGAAGGTTAAGGAGCCGTCCGGCGCCTGTCAATAGCGGGGGCCGACGAACCGTAGCCTGTGGATAAGTCGGGGGTCGCCCGCTAGACTGCCGGCCTCCCCTTTCCACAACCATAAATCAGATTCACGGGGTGAATCCGTGCAGTCTTCTCTCTGGGGCCGCTGCGTACAGCAGTTGCGGTCCGACCTGCCAGAACAGCAGTTCAATACCTGGATCAGGCCGTTGCAGGCCGTGGAAGAGTCCCAGCTGATCCGGCTGCTGGCCCCAAACCGTTTCGTCGTGGACTGGGTCAACAGCAATTGCCTGAACCGGATTACCGAGTTCCTGCGGGAAACGCCCGGCATGGCGGTCCAGGTGGAGGTAGGCAGCCTCAACAACCTGCAGCGCCAGCCGGTGCCAATCGCCGGCAAGCCCAGGATCACCGCCACCATTGGCGGCAAGCTGAACCCGGATTACACCTTCGACCGGTTCGTCGAGGGCAAGAGCAACCAGATGGCCCGGGCGGCGGCCCTGCAAGTAGCCAGCAACCCCGGCCGGGGCTACAACCCGCTGTTCATCTACGGGGGCGTCGGGCTCGGCAAGACCCACCTGATGCAGGGTATCGGTCACGTGATCGTGGCCCACCGGCCCGGGGCCCGGGTGGCCTACGTCCACTCCGAGCAGTTCGTCGGCGACATGGTCCGGGCGCTGCAACACAACACCATCAATGACTTCAAGTCGGCGTACCGGTCCCTTGACGCCCTGCTGATCGACGACATCCAGTTCTTCGCGAACAAGGAGCGCTCCCAGGAGGAGTTTTTTCACACGTTCAACGCCCTGCTGGAAGACCAGCGCCAGGTGATCCTCACCTGCGACAGATATCCCAAGGAAGTCAATGGTTTAGAGGAGCGCCTGAAGTCGCGATTCGGATGGGGCCTGACCGTTTCCATCGACCCGCCGGAGCTCGAGACCAGCGTGGCGATCCTGATGAGCAAGGCCGCGGCAGCCCACAAGGAACTACCCGAGGAAGTGGCCTTCTTCATCGCCCAGCGGATCCGCTCCAACGTGCGCGAGCTCGAAGGCGCGCTGCACCGGGTGGTGGCCAATTCCACCTTCACCGGACGGCCGATCACGCTGGAGTTCGCGAAGGACGCGCTCCGTGATCTCCTGGCACTTCAGGACCGGCTGGTGACCATCGAGAACATCCAGAAGATCGTCGCGGAGTACAGCAAGGTGCGGGTGGCTGATCTGCTCTCCAAGCGCCGCAACCGGTCAATCACCCGGCCCCGGCAGATCGCGATGAGCCTGGCGAAGGAACTCACGAATCACAGCCTGCCCGAGATCGGCGACCAGTTCGGCGGTCGGGATCACACCACCGTGCTGCACGCCTGCCGGCGGGTAAAGCTGCTGCGGGAGACGGAGTCCCGCGTTCGCGAGGACTACCAGAATCTCATCCGGATCCTGACCGCGTGAGTCGGCGCACTGACGATCGTGAACAACGACTGGGAGTAGAGCGGGCACGAGGCGTGGGTATGCTGTGGACAACCGAGGCGCACCGAAAAGCCCACAGCTTCCGCACAGGTGCTACATTGTCCATCAGATAGGTAACGCACAAGGGAAATTGAGACAATAAGCCTGTTTTTCCAGCTCCGGACGCGCGTTATCAACAGGCACGTGCCCCCCTAATAACTACTACAAACTGCATCTCTAAAGCCAAAAGTAATTATCAGAAAGTCTGTTGCAATAGGATGGTCCGGGGATGAAGTTCACGACGTCGCGCTCAACGCTGCTGAAGCCGATCCAGGCCGTCATTGGTGTCGTCGAACGACGCCAGACGATGCCGATTCTCGCCAACGTGCTCCTGGTGATCCGCGGGCAGGAACTGGCAGTGACCGCTACCGATCTCGAAGTGGAGCTCGTAGCCCGGGTGCCACTGGACAAGGCGGACGGCGGCGGCGAAGTCACAGTTCCCGGACGCAAGCTGCTGGATATCTGTCGTGCGCTTCCCGACGACGCTAACGTTCAGGTACAGCTCGACGGAGATCGCCTCGTTATCAAGTCGGGTCGGTCTCGCTTCGTCCTGGGTACTCTGCCCGCCGCCGAGTTCCCCGTGGTCGAGGACGTGGAGGCGGTGCAAAGTCTGGAACTTGCCCAAGCCGATCTGCGCATGTTGCTCGAGAAGACCCATTTTGCGATGGCCCAGCAGGACGTCCGCTATTACCTGAACGGCCTACTCCTGGAGACGGGGAAGAAGATGGTTCGGGCGGTCGCTACGGACGGTCACCGCCTGGCGCTCTGCGAGTTAGCAACGGAGACGCAGAAAGCCGGTGGCAAGGGTCAAAAGCCCGAGGGCCATCAGGTCATCATTCCCCGCAAGGGCGTGCAGGAGCTCCAGCGGCTGCTCGTGGGCGACGGGGCTGTGGTACTGGCTATTGGCAGCAATCACGTTAGGGCCACGATCGGCGACATTCGCTTCACATCAAAGCTCATTGACGGCCGTTTCCCCGATTATGAGCGGGTCATCCCAAAACCCCAGGGCAACATCCTGAAGGCCGGGCGGGACGTGTTGCGCCAGGCCCTGCAGCGGGCGGCCATCCTCTCCAATGAAAAGTACCGGGGCGTGCGGCTGGAGCTGGCGGACTCCATCCTGCGCATCCAGGCCAACAACCCCGACCAGGAAGAGGCTCGGGACGAGATTGAGGTGGAGTACAGCGGCCAGGCCCTGGAGATCGGCTTCAACGTGAACTACCTGCTGGATGCCCTCGCCGCCGTGGAGGGTGAGCAGGTGGAACTGGGTTTTGTGGATGCCAACAGCAGCTGCCTGATCAGCAGCCCTGCCGCCACTCCGGCCCGTTACGTCGTGATGCCCATGCGGCTGTAGCAGTGACGCTCCCCGCTCCGGCCCCGGTCGTCGCCGAGGTCCAGCTTGGGACATTCCGCTGCTTTGAGGCGGTCGCTTTTCAGCCCGGGCCGGGCTTCAACCTTCTGGCCGGCGCCAACGCCACCGGTAAGACCAGTCTTCTCGAAGCACTCTATTTTCTAGGTCGAGGCACGTCGTTCCGGGCCTCTCGGGCCGAGTCGGCGATTCGCTTTGACAGCGAGCGGTCGACGCTCTTTGCCCGGCTGGGTCAGGGCGACGCCGGCCGGGTCGGCCTCGAGATCTCCCGGGCCGATGGCCTGGCCATTCGGGTGGACGGTACGCCTGGAACCCGGGCGGACCTTGCCCGGGCACTTCCTGTCCAGCGCCTGGATCCCGCCAGCCACGAACTGGTGAGCGGCGCGCCGGCGGGCCGTCGGCAGTTCCTGGACTGGGGGGTGTTCCACGTGGAACCGGGTTTCCTGCCGGCCTGGCAGCGCTACAGGCGGGCCCTTCAGCAGCGCAACGCGGCGTTGAAGAATCGCAGCGGGGCCGCGGCATGGGTGTGGGACGACGGCCTGGCCGCCGACGGGGAACTGGTGGATAGCTGCCGGCGGCGGGTGATGGCGCTGCTGGAATCCCGGGTTACGGCGGTGGGCGAGACCTTGCTGGGCGCGGCCATCGAGCTGGACTTCGTTTCCGGCTGGCCCGAAGGCACCACTCTGGCGTCGGCATTGCGGGCCGGGCGGGACCGGGACCTGCAAATCGGCACCAGTCAAACGGGACCCCACCGGGGTGACTTTCGTATCACCGTTCGCGACCGCCGGGCCCGTGACACCGTGTCCCGTGGCCAGGAGAAGTTGGTCGCCGCCGCCCTGACGCTGGCCCAGGTCGAACTGGTGGCGGCCACCCGCTGCCAACCCGTCGTTTTACTAGTGGATGAGCCGGGCGCGGATCTGGATCGGGAACACCTTTCCCGTCTGTTGACCGCCGTCGCCGCGGCCCCCGTCCAGTCATTCGTCACGTCGCTCGATCCGGCCGCCGTGCCCCTGCCCACCGCCGCCCATCGGTTCCACGTGGAACCTGCCGGGGTCCAAGCTTTGCTATAATTTCCGGCTAGTCATTCGGGGTCCCTCATGGTCGATTCAGAGCGCTACGACTCCAGTAATATCAAAGTCTTAAAGGGCCTCGACGCGGTTCGCAAGCGGCCCGGTATGTACATCGGCGACACCGATGACGGCACCGGTCTGCACCACATGGTTTTCGAGGTCGTCGACAATTCGATCGACGAGGCGCTGGCGGGCTTCTGCACCAACATCACGGTCACCATTCACGCGGACGAATCCGTCACGGTCACCGACGATGGGCGCGGTATCCCCGTAGATCTCCACCCGGAAGAGGGCAAGTCCGCCGCCGAAGTCATCATGACCGTGCTGCATGCCGGTGGAAAGTTCGACAGCAGTTCCTACAAAGTTTCCGGCGGCTTGCACGGCGTCGGAGTCTCGGTGGTCAACGCCCTGTCCGAGGTCCTGGACCTGACCATCAATCGGGAGGGCCGTGTCCACGAGCAGCGCTACCACCTGGGCGAGCCGGACGCCCCCCTGGCGACCATGGGCGAGACCAAGAAGCGCGGCACCGTCATCCGCTTCAAACCCAGCGCCGTGATTTTCACCAACATCCAGTTCCATTACGACATCCTGGCCAAGCGGCTTCGGGAACTGTCCTTCCTGAACCAGGGCGTGCGTATCCACCTGATGGACGAACGCGACGGCCAAGAGGATGTTTTCGAGTTCGAGGGCGGCATCCGGGCGTTCGTTGAGCACCTGAATCGCAACAAAACGCCGATCCACGGATCCGTCATTCACTTCTCGCGCACGGTTGACGACCTGATCGTCGTGGAGTGCGCCCTGCAGTGGAACGACGGCTATCAGGAAAACATGTTCTGCTACACGAACAACATCCCTCAGAAGGATGGCGGAACGCACCTGTCGGGCTTTCGCGCCGCGCTGACTCGCACGCTCAACACGTACATCGAGAAAGAACTCAGCTCGCGCAAGGAGAAGGTCGCCACCACGGGTGACGACGCGCGCGAAGGCCTCACTGCCGTGTTGTCGGTGAAACTGCCGGACCCCAAGTTCTCGTCACAAACCAAGGACAAGCTAGTCTCGTCCGAGGTGAAGGCCGCCGTCGAGACTGTGGTCGGTGGATTCCTCGAGTCGTTCCTGCTGGAGCACCCGCCCGAAGCCAAGATCATCGCGTCGAAACTCATCGATGCCGCGCGGGCCCGGGAAGCGGCCCGCAAGGCGCGCGAAATGACCCGGCGCAAGGGCGCGCTGGATATTGCTGGCCTGCCCGGCAAGCTCGCCGACTGCCAGGAAAAGGATCCGGCACTGTCCGAGCTGTTCCTCGTCGAGGGTGATTCCGCAGGCGGCTCGGCCAAGCAGGGGCGGGACCGCCGAACCCAGGCTGTGCTGCCCCTCAAGGGCAAGATCCTCAACGTGGAGAAGGCCCGCTTCGACAAGATGCTGCAGTCGGCGGAGGTCGGCACGCTGATCACCGCGCTTGGCTGCGGCATCGGGCGCGAAGACTTTGACCCGGATAAGTTGCGTTACCACCGCATCATCATCATGACCGACGCGGACGTGGACGGCTCCCACATCCGGACGTTGTTGCTCACCTTCTTCTACCGGCAGATGCCCCAGCTGGTCGAGCGCGGCCACATCTACATCGCGCAGCCGCCGCTCTACAAGGTCAAGCGGGGCAAGGTGGAAACCTACGTCAAGGACGATGTCGAACTGAACACCCTGCTGCTCAAGTCCGCGTTGGACAATGCCGCCTTGCACGTCAATGGCACCCAGCCGCCCCTGCAGGGCGATGCGCTGCGGGCACTGGCCGAGCAGTTCGTCATCGTGTCGGCGATGATCGAGCGCCTGGCGCGTCGCTACGACACGCGCGTGCTTGAGCAGTTGTTGTATCAGCCCGAAGTGACGGCCACCCGCTTTGGCGACCGCACCTGGCTGACCGAGTGGGCGGCGGGTCTCCAGAAGGCACTGATGGCCACAACCAACGGCGACAGCATCGTGTACCGGGTTGACCTGAACACGAACGAAGACGGGATCCAGGGCTTTGCGGTCCGCCGCGCCCGGCACGGCGTGGACGAGCGGGTGGATTGGCCGCTGCGTTTCTTCGAGTTGCCGGAGTACCGGAAGATCGCGGATCTGGCCAACAGCCTGCAGGGGCTGATCGGTGCCGACGCCTCGATCGTCCGAGGCGAGCAGCGTCGCGACGTCAGCAGTTTCCGCGAAGCAATGGACTGGTTGATGGCCGAGGCCCGCAAGGGCCAGACCATCCAGCGCTACAAGGGCCTTGGCGAGATGAACCCGGAACAGTTGTGGGAAACCACGGTCAATCCGGAAAGCCGACGGCTGATGCAAGTGCGGATCGAGGACGCCGTGGCGGCCGACGAGATCTTCACCACTCTGATGGGCGACCAGGTGGAGCCGCGGCGGGAATTCATCGAGCGGAATGCGCTGGCGGCCGAGAACCTCGACGTCTAGCGGCGGCTACCCGGGCCTGCTGGGCTGCGTATGTCGACGATCTGGGCCTCGACCCAGGCCTGGATCTCCTCAGCCACGTGCCGCGGGTCCCGGCCGGCCGGGTCCACCGGCGGTCCGATGCGGAAGGTCGCCGTGCCGGCTCGCTTGGTCCAGCCCCGTCGGGGCCAGTAGTCACCCGCGTCGTGGGCCACGGGCACCAGCGACCGCCCGGCATGCTGAGCCAGTAACACGCCACTCAATCCGTAGCGCCGGGTCTCGCCGACCGGAACGCGGGTGCCTTCCGGAAAGACCATCACCCAGTCGCCTTCCTCCAGTCGCGCCTTACCCTGGTCTAGCACCTGAGTGATTGCCCGCTGACCTGCGCCCCGATCGATGGCGATGGGACGGATGGCCCAGACTGCCCAGCCAAGAAACGGTGCCCAGAGCAATTCCCGCTTCAGCACCCAGCACTGGCGCGGAAACAGCAGGAACTGCACCAGCGTTTCGTAGGCCGACGAATGCTTGAGCAAAGCCACCGCATTGCGAGCAGGAATGTGTTGCGCACCTTCCACCCGGAAGTTCAGTCCGCACAGGACTTTCAACAGCCAGAAGCAGCCCCGGGTCCAGGCAACCACGAGCGAGTACGCCGCTGCATAGCCACTGACCAGCCGGGCGCCGAAAACCACCAGGCTCCAGGGCAGGATGCTCAGGGCCATCACCAGCGTGAACAGGACTGAGCGGGCCAGGATCACGCGTCCCGGGCCTCCGCGATCAGCTGACGGGCTGCTGCCGCCAGGTCGGTGAAGACATCCACGACGTCGTCAGGGCGCAGGCGCCGCTCCGTGTCCCCGCCATTGCCGGTGCGCACGAGCACGGCCCGCGCGCCAACCCGCCACGCGGCCTGCAGGTCCCGATAGGAATCGCCGATCACCGGCGTGCCGGCGAGGGACGAGCCGTAGTGAGCCTCGATCTGGCGCAGCAGACCCGGCAATGGCTTGCGGCAATCGCAGGCGTCCTCGGGACGGTGCGGGCAGACGTAGATGCCGTCGAGACGCCCGCCCGCGACCTCGATGGCGCGCGTCATTCGTGCGTGAATTGCCGCGAGCGTGTCGGTTGAGAAGAGTCGGCGGCCGACGCCCGACTGATTGGTTGCCACAACGACGCAGAAGCTCGCCCTCGTGAGCTCAGCGATGGCCTCAATGCTGCCCGGTAGAGGGAGCCATTCCTCGGGCCGCCGGATGAAGTCGGGCGACTCCTGGTTGATGACACCGTCGCGGTCCAAAACGATCAGGCGGCGGTTGCTCTTCGTGGTCATCGGTCCGCGAATTCCGCCCGGCCGGCCTAGGCGCCGGGCGTCGACAGGCAGGAGAGATCAGCAACGTCCAGAAACAGTTCGCGCAGGCGCCGCAATTGGGCGAGCCGGTTGTTCCGGACGGTCGGCTGGTCCGCCATTACGAGGACCGCTTCGAAGAACGCGTCCACGGGTGGCTTCAGGGCGGCGAGGCCTTGCAGCGCCTGTCGGTAATCGCGACGCGCCAGGTGCTGGCGATGGCTGTCGCCGACCTTCTCGATGGCGGCGTGCAGGGCGCGCTCCTCGTCGGCCTCAAACAGGGAAGGGTTAACGCGGTGATCGCCGGCGGCTGCAGCGGTCCGCAGGATATTTGCGATGCGCTTGTTGGCCACGGCCAGGCTCTCTGCCTCGGGCAGGCCGAGGAACGCCCGCACACCGAGCAACCGCGCATGAAAATCGACGGGCGATGCCGGCCGCCGCAAGCGCACGGCCTCGAACGTCTCTGCGGTCACCGCACCGGCCGGCAACCCCGGGGCGAGCCCCTCCAGATACCAGGACCGGCCCCGTTCAACGACGAAGTCGAAGAGCTCGGTCGCCAGGGCCGCCGCGTCCTTGACGTTGCCGGGCTGTAACGCAATCGCACGCGCCAGCAGCGCTGGCAGGTCCAGATCCACGCCGTCTTCCACCAGGATGCGCAGCAGGCCCAGCGCGGCGCGCCGCAGTCCGAAAGGATCCTTGTTACCGCTGGGGCGTTTGCCCAGCGAAAAGACCCCGGCGAGGACGTCGGCCCGATCGGCAATCGCGAGTGTGCGACCGGCCGCCGAACCGGGCAACCGGTCGCCGGCGTGCCGGGGCAGGTACTGCTCCTCGATCGCGGTTGCGACAGCGGGAGGCTCACCGTCCTGGGTGGCGTAGTGGAAGCCCATGCGCCCCTGCAGCTCCGGGAACTCGCCCACCATCTGGGTGAGCAGATCGGCTTTCGCGAGCAGCGCTGCACGTTCCACGGGCGCGGGGTCATCGCCCAGCGCCTTCGCGATCTCGCCACCGAGCGTCGCCACTCTCCGGGACCGGTCGAGCAGGCTGCCAAGTCCCTTCTGGAACACTACGGCACCCAGCGGCTCGACCCGGGCCATCAGCGGCGACTGGCGATCCTGGTCCCAGAAGAAGGCCGCGTCTGACAGCCGGGGCAGGATCACACGCTCGTTACCCTGTCGCACCTGCTCCGGGTCGCGGCTTTCCAGGTTGGCGGTGGTAATGAACCGTGGCATCAAACGGCCGGCGGAATCACGGATCGGGAAGTACCGCTGGTGGCCCTGGAGCGTCGCGATCAGGACTTCCTCGGGCAGTCGCAGGAACTTCGCATCGAAACTGCCGGTGATCGCGACCGGCCATTCCACAAGTCCTGTGACTTCGTCGAGCAGCTCCTCGCTGTACACCGCACGCCCGCCAGCCGCGAGAGCGGCCGTGTCGGCCAGCTGCTGCACCCGGGCACGGCGTGCCGCGAAGTCGGGAATGACTTTGCCCCGGTCCGCCAACAGCGCCGGGTAGTCTGCCGGCCGGCCGATGACGAGCTCGTCAGGGGCATGGAACCGGTGCCCGCGCGTCTTGCGGCCGGGAACCAGCGCCAGCACCAAGGCTTCCAGCACGTCGTTGCCTAGAAGCATGACGATCCAGTGTGCAGGCCGGACGAATTCGGCGTCGCCGCTTCCCCAACGCATCCGCCGGGGTATTGGCAATGCAGCCAGCGCCGCGGTCACGATGCCGGTAAGCAGTTCGGCGGCGGGTTTGCCCGGCAACTGGGCACTGTGGAATAGCCAGGCACCCTTCGGCGTCTCCACGCGGCCCACCGCGTCGACCGGCACGCCGCAACTTTCCGCAAAGGCAACCGCCGCCCGTGTTGGCAGCCCGTCGGCGCCGAACGCGACGGCCACCGGCGGACCGCGCTTCTCGATCAGTTGCACGGGTTGCCGGAGATGGAGCCCGCTCACCAGCACGGCCAGGCGCCGGGGTGTCGAGAAGGAGCGCAGTTCGGCAAAACCGAGACTGGCGGCGTTCAGGCCGTCCTGGATCTGAGTGGCGAACGCCCGCTCCAGGTAGGCAAGCGATTTGGGCGGCAATTCTTCCGTGCCAATCTCAACGAGAAAATCCGCGGCGGCTGTCATGTGTTGTGCGCAGTGCTGGCCGGCGAGCCAGCCAGCAGGGGGAAACCGAGCGCGGCCCGGCTGTCGTGGTAGGCCTGCGCCACCGACCGGGCCATCTCGCGCACGCGCAGAATGTAACGCTGGCGCTCGCTCACGGAGATGGCGCGCCGGGCGTCCAGCAGATTGAAGGTGTGGGACGCTTCGAGGACCTGTTCATAAGCGGGCAGGGTCAGGCCGGCCTCGATGAGGCCCCGGCAGGCCCGTTCCGCCGCGTCGAACCGGGGCACGAGCACGGCGATGTCGGCGGCCTCGAAGTTGTAGCGCGACATTTCCACCTCGTTCTGGTGGAACACGTCGCCGTAGGTCACGCGGCCGAAGGGGCCATCGGCCCATGTCAGGTCATAGATGCTGGCGACGCCCTGCAGGTACATGGCGATGCGTTCGAGGCCGTAGGTGATTTCCCCGGTCACCGGCCGGCAATCCAGGCCGCCCACCTGCTGGAAGTACGTGAACTGGGTGACTTCCATCCCGTTCAGCCAGACCTCCCAGCCGAGACCCCAGGCGCCGAGGGTTGGCGATTCCCAGTTGTCTTCGACAAATCGGATGTCATGCACCAGCGGATCGATGTCGAGAGCCCGCAGGGAATCCAGGTAGAGCTGCTGGATTTCGAGGGGCGATGGTTTGATGACCACCTGAAACTGGTAGTAGTGCTGCAGGCGGTTGGGATTTTCGCCGTAGCGGCCATCGGTGGGCCGCCGGCTGGGCTGAACATACGCCGCGCTCCAGGGCTCCGGCCCAATGGCGCGAAGAAACGTCGCGGCGTGGAACGTGCCGGCGCCCATAGGCATATCGTAGGGTTGCAGGATCACGCAGCCCTGGTCGGCCCAGTAGCGCTGCAACGCCAGGATCAGGTCCTGAAACGTCCGGGGGCGTCTCGACTGGGTCAATCGGCAAGTCCGAGGGCGGAGGGCGCGGCAGTATAGCGTCGATAGGCGCCGGAGTGATTGGCGGGGAGTTCCCGCTAAGGCTGCTTCAAACTGGTGCGCTTCTCGTTCCCGCCGCTCCGTTTTGGGGCGGTTTGTCCCGGGCAAATTAGGGCTTTGTCTTTGATTACAAGCACTTAGCTGGCGCTCGCTTTTGGCACGGGTGTTGCAATAGGATAGGGCGCCCGCCCATACCGACCCATACCTAAGGAGCCGACATGACCACGCCTGCCAACGCCCTGAACCTCCTGAAGGAGAAAGAGGCCAAGTTCGTCGATCTGCGCTTCACCGACACCCGCGGCAAAGAGCAGCATCTGACCATTCCCGCCCACGCCATCGACGCCGGCTTCTTTGAAGACGGCAAGATGTTTGATGGCTCCTCGATTGCCGGATGGAAGGGCATCCAGGAATCCGACATGGTGCTGATGCCGGATGCGGCCACCGCCGTCGTCGATCCGTTCATGGAAGACACCACCGTCAATATCCGGTGCGACGTCTATGAGCCCTCCACCATGCAGGGCTACACCCGTTGCCCGCGCATGACGGCAAAGCGCGCCGAGGCTTACCTCAAGTCCACCGGCATTGCCGACCAGGCCTACTTCGGCCCCGAAAACGAATTCTTCATCTTTGACGACGTCCGCTACGGCACCGAAATGCACGGCTCCTTCTACCGGATTGATTCCGAGGAAGGCGCCTGGAACTCCCGCAAGGAGTACGAGAACGGCAACACCGGCCACCGCCCCTTCGTGAAGGGCGGCTACTTCCCGGTGCCGCCGGTGGATGCCCTGCAGGACATCCGCTCGCAGATGTGTCTCACGCTTGAAGAGATGGGCCTCGGCGTCGAAGTGCACCACCACGAAGTGGCCACTGCCGGCCAGTGCGAGATCGGTGTCCGGTTCGGCGGCCTCACGGAGAAGGGCGACCAGGTCCAGATCCTGAAGTACGTCGTGCAGAACGTAGCGCATGCCTATGGCAAGACCGCCACCTTCATGCCGAAGCCGCTCGTTGGTGACAACGGCAGCGGTATGCACGTGCACCAGTCTCTGGCCAAGGGCGGCAAGAACCTGTTCACGGGCGACCTGTACGGCGGCCTTTCCCAGACGGCGATGTACTACATCGGCGGGATCATGAAGCACGCCAAGGCCATCAATGCCCTAACGAATCCCAGCACCAACAGCTACAAGCGGCTGGTGCCGGGCTTCGAGGCGCCGGTGATGCTGGCCTACTCGGCCCGCAACCGGTCGGCGTCGATCCGTATTCCCTTCATTGCCAATCCGAAGGGCCGACGCATCGAGGTCCGCTTCCCGGACAGCATGGCGAATCCGTACTTTGCGTTTGCCGCGATGATGATGGCGGGGCTGGACGGCATCCAGAACAAGATCAATCCGGGCGAAGCCATGGACAAGGATCTCT
>JBDSWH010000121.1:0-21699 GCA_039926785.1 Gammaproteobacteria bacterium | reverse complement strand
CCCAGCCGGCACCTCGCAGGCGGCTTGCTGAACCTGCAGGGTCTGGTGCTCTTGGGGCTATACCTGCTCGGCATACTCGGTGGCGTCCTGACGGCTCTGCTGCTGAAACGCACCGTGCTGCGGGGACCGACGCCGACGTTCATGATTGAACTTCCACCCTACCGTCTGCCGAGCTGGCGCTCCCTGCTCCTCAAGCTGCTGGAGCGTGGGCGGGTGTTCCTGGTGCGGGCCGGCACGGTCATCTTTTCCGTCGCGATTTTCATCTGGGCATTGGCTTATTTCCCGCGGCCGCCGGAAATCCACGAAAACTTCGCCGGGGAACGCGAGGCGATCGAGGCCACCACGAGTCTGTCGTCCAGCGAATACGACCAGCGCCTGGCCGACCTGCAAGCGGCGGAAGCGAGCACCTACCTGGAGCAGAGCTGGCTTGGACGCCTGGGCCATTTCATCGCCCCGGCTTTCGCGCCGCTGGGCTGGGACTGGAAGCTGTCGGCCGCCGTAATCGCCAGTTTCCCCGCGCGGGAAATCGTGGTCGCGTCACTCGGCACCATCTACTCTGTTGGCGACCAGGGTGACAACCTGGAGGGCGCCCTGCGCGAGCGGCTGCAGACAGCCACGCGACCTGACGGGTCGCTGGTCTATACGGCCCCCATGGCCGTCGGACTACTGGTCTTCTACGTGTTCTGCCTGCAGTGCGCCGCCACCCTGGCGGTCATCCGGCGCGAAACCAATTCCTGGACCTGGCCGACGTTCGCCTGGTTCTACATGACCGGCCTCGGCTACGTCAGCGCCCTGCTGATCTACCAGTTGGGCAGCTAAGGAGCAGCAACCGTGCCCGATATGCAGGAAATCATCGCCCTGGCAATCGTGGCCCTGGTGGCCGGAGTCTGGATCTGGCGCAAGGTTTCGCAGCGAAATTCCCGCACGCGGGCCACGAGCAAGGCCGGCGCGTGCGGGGATTGCACCTCATCCGGACCGCCCCCGAAGGAGGCGACCGTCCGTTTCTACCGCAAACGAAACGATGGCAACGCGAGTCCCTGAGGGGCCTTGCTTACTTCGTCCACCGGCCGCGTCGGGCCGCCATTTCCACCTTGCCGCCCCGCCGATCCAGCATGTGCTGGGCCTGCGCCTGGCCAAACACCCGCTCGGCCAGCACGTTCATGGGGTCGGAACGATTGGTGTAGTCCCGGTAGGTAAAATCGTAGGCCTGCTGGGCATCGCGCTTCGCGGCATCCAGCCGGGGCGCCTCGTCGTAGAACCGGAACCAGCGATCCACAAAACGGGTCAGGTAGGCCTCGCACTGGTCGAGGTGCTCGTCTGTGAGCGCGGTGATGTAACTCGAGCAAACCGGTGACTGCATGCCGCGAATGATCGGGCCGTGGCTGGCGGACCAGACGTAGTCCGTGTTCTTCCGGAACTCGAGGTAGTCCTTGTTCGCGTCACCGCCGTAGTAGCGGTTCACGTAGTCCTCGTTGACCTTCAGGTCCACGCGCGGCACGTAGTCCGCGTAAAACAGCAGGTTCGGTACCGTACCGAAGATGATCATCAGGTTGGGCACCTGGGTTTCCTGCCCCAACGCGACATTGATGTTCATGTCGATGATGCTGGCCTTGCGGTTACCCAGCCAGGAACGCACGAACCAGTCGACGTCCTTGGCGGTGTAGCCGAAGAACGCGCCCTCCATCTGCCCATCGGGCGACGTGTAGTAGTCCGCGTCCTTGGAGATGGGGTGCAGCTTCGCGTCGAAGTGCTTGATGATGCGATCCGCGATCCGGCCGTGGATCTCCCAGCACCGCTCCCACTGGCGCGAAACGTCGATATTGGGGTTGTCGGCGAGGAACTCGTGGATGGTCTTGACGTCGCTCTGCTTGCTGCCTGTCGGGGTCACTGGGAAGCCTCTCTGAATTAAGTTGCTAATCCTGCGGCATCATAGGGGAATGCCGCAGCCCGATTCAGCGCGTACATTGCCACGGCGAGTGGCCTTCGTCGGCCTGGGCGTGATGGGCTATCCGATGGCCGGTCATCTGGCCGGGGCCGGACACGCCGTCGCCGTTTACAACCGGACCGCCAGCAAGGCCGCGGACTGGCTTGCCGGGCACAAGGGCCACCCAGGCGCCGCATCGGCGACCACCCCGGCCCAGGCCGCTCGCGGCACGTCGGTGGTCTTCACCTGCGTCGGCAACGACGACGACCTTCGCGCTGTCGTGCTGGGCGCCGAAGGTGTCTTCGCGGGCATGGCGGCCGGCGCCACCCTCGTCGACCACACCACGACCTCCGCGAGCGTCGCCCGGGAGCTCTACGCGGCCGCCAGGGACCGCGGCCTGCACTTCGTCGATGCGCCCGTGTCCGGCGGCCAGTCGGGCGCCGTCAACGGCATGCTCACGGTGATGTGTGGTGGAGACGAGGCCGCGATCGAAGCGGTGCGGCCGCTGATGATGGCCTACTCCCGTGCCGTCACCCGCATCGGTGCCAGCGGCGACGGCCAGCTGGCGAAGATGGTGAACCAGATCTGCATCGCCGGCCTGGTGCAGGCGCTGAGCGAAGGCATCGCCTTCGGCGAACGGGCCGGACTGGATATGGCACGGGTACTGGACGTGATCAGCAAGGGTGCCGCCCAGAGCTGGCAGCTGGAGAACCGCGGCGGGACGATGCTGGCTGACCAGTTCGATTTCGGTTTCGCCGTGAAGTGGATGATCAAGGACCTCGGCATCACGCTGGAGGAAGCCGAACGCCATGGCTCGGAGCTGCCGGTGACAGCGCTGGTGGCACGGTTCTATGAGGAGATTAGCGGCCAGGGCGGCGACCAGTGGGACACCTCGAGCCTGGTGCGGCGTCTGCGAAAGACCTGAGTTACGTGGACAACAAGGGCCGCAGGTTGCAGGAAACGACGATGCGGGGCCGTTCGCCCTCGTAGGGCTCCACGCCGTGAAGCGTGGCACTGGGGAAGAGCAATAGTTCGCCGGCAACGGGCTGGATCCGACGCTCCAGATGTCCATCGCTACCGTGGACGGTGAAGGCGCCGCCGACGTCGGGGTCACCAGGATCCACATAGTAGGCCCCACTCACCTCGCCGTTGTGGCGGTGCACAACACCGCTCAGGCCCGGCCGGGACACGAGGGCCCAGAGGGCGTACACCGCGAGTTGGGGCCGGGATCGCAGTCCTGGCGAGGCGCGGCAGTTAGCCTCCGCCTCCACCAAAGCGACGAGACGCGCGATTTCGGGCTCCGGCCGCCGGTGCAACTCCCGGTCCGACAGCCACTTGTGGACGAAATAGGACGTTCCAGCCGGGTTGTTGGACTCACGACCCGGGACGCGGTCCGCCAGGTCAAGCAACAGGACCCGCAAAGCGTCATTCAGGCTCCCGGAGCCAGGGAGCTCAACGCTGATAACCGTGGATGGCTCGACCTCACTCAATGGAACTTACCTCCGGACTGACGCTCTACCGGAGTACCAATACCAATAAATCGCTACGGAGGACATTCCCATGACCTACGTTGAGCGTCTGCCGAACTTCCAGCTGCCTACGGCCGGATTTTCAGGCCGCACCTTGATCCTGATGGTGGTTGCCGGTCTGCACGTCCTGCTGATCGGCCTGATCGTCGAGATACTTCGTACCACAGATATCGTGACCACGCCTGTGCCTCGGCCCGTGGTCTTGTTACCCGACACTCGCAAAACACCCCCGTTAAAGGAACCCCTCTCTTCATTGAAGCCAATGGTCGAGCCGTTCGTTCTCAAGCCGCTAATTCCCGAGCTGGACGTCAACCGTGCTGACACGGAAGAGTTGCCTCGACTCGACCCAGATCCACGAGTTACCGGTGCGGGGAGCGGGACTGAAGAAAACGCGGACGTCCGCATCCAGCCCCGACAGGACCCGCGCAGCCCCATTGGCCGACCGGATTACCCGCCTCTGTCGGTGCGGCTCGAGGAAGCCGGAATCGTCGTGGTGAACCTCTGCGTGGATGCCACGGGCAGAGCGACGACGGTGAACCTTCATACCAGCAGCGGCTACCAGCGTCTGGACCAGGCGGCGTTGACCCACTTGCGTAAGAAATCTATCCGCCTGTTACCGGGCACAGAGAATGGACAGCCGGTGCCTATGTGCACAGATATGCGGGTTCGCTTCGGGTTCGACGACTAAGCCTTGGCTACGGCGTTTGGTCTCAGGCCAGGTAGCCTATAAGGACTTCTTCCTGGTTCCCGACTGCAAGTACAGCGGTCTATTGGCCTTGAGCCATAGTGAGGCTTGGTCACGAACTGGCTTCCCTAGCTGGGTAGCGTTCCACGAGTTCTGGTCCAGGTAGATGGCCGTAGCCAAGAATGGCAGTCGCTCCTGAACATTTGTTGTGTATCGCGCCACCATCGCATAAGCCCAGGCATTCATCGGCTGTATTTGTACGTAACGTCGAGCGAATTCCACGCCGACCTTGCGGTATCTTTGGTCACCCGATTGTTCGTACATCCGAAACGCCGCATCGGCCACGCGGTACTCCGTGGGTACGCTCCGGGTCTCGGTATGGGGTCTGTCGTTCATTGCCAATGCCAGGTACCTGAGGGCCGAGTCATGCCCGCCGATCGCGCACTCCAGATTCGCGCGGGCAAGGAACTCGTCAAAACGAAGGCCCAGGGGCGCCGAATCACTTGAGCGATCGGTGTTGGCCATGTCCTTCTCAACAGCCTTCAAGTACTCCGACACGCGGCCCGGCTTGCCCGCCAGGCCTGCCGCCCAGGCATAGTCAGGAAGGAATTCACCCAAACGCGGCATGTCGACCGCCTCGAACGCATCAACCGCGTCCTGATACTTTTTGCCCTTAAGGGCTGTAAGGGCCTTGGCCGCCCAGGCGTGTCGCGAGTACAGAAGCGGATCGCTACTTCGGATCAGATCGGCAGCTGCCCCCTGCTTCGCAGCGATCGTGCCAGCCTGCGGCGTTCGAGGCTGCACCGTATCGCGACTTTGCGCGGGAATGCTGCGTTCGACGTTTGCGATCAGTCCGGCCAAGTCCGGTGCTGGGCCACGATCCACCATACCGCTTAGAAACAGGAACCGGGGAGCAAGACTGACTCCTTCCCCAGCGACCTTCACGCGCAACGCATCCGCTGCCCAGTGAAACTCGTTATCCAGGCTACTGCCATGCATTCTGTGGCCCACCAGTGCGGCATCCCAGATTTGCGGGGCTCGCGCAACTCGCACCAGGCTATCGAACAGGGCATCAGCGGCAGCCAACTCACCCTTGGCATATAGCAGTGTCATGTAATCGCGATAGGCATATTCGTCCTGATATCGCTGGGCTCGCTCCAGCGAGATTTGCGCCGACAACTCCAGGTTTCGATCCAGCAGGGCGAGACGGGCAGCACTGGCTAAACTCGCGTCCGATCCATTATCGATATTGGCTGCGATCCGATAGAGCGGTAGGGCCGCTTCGTACTGGCCCGCCCAATAGAGCAGGCTACCCGCGTCGTATGCCCGGTTGGTGATTGCCAAGCCATTCAGGTTAGCGCCAGGAAGAAATCCCGGATATCGAAGGAACGTCTCCGCGGCCTTGGCGTAGTCGCCGGCCTGCACTGCCTGGCGACCAATGACGAAGTACGGATCCCATTCAGACGTGTGAGCCTCGATGGCCTGGCGTAGCACGCCATCGCCAGCGTCCTCGGTCCCGCCCGCCCGCTCGATATTCGCCAGAAACTCAACCCGCCCCGGACTACCGATGAAGCGCTGCCGGTTGGCCGCAAGCAGCTTCGCCGCCGCCGCCGGTCCACTGCCCGGAACGGCTGCTAGCTGCTCGTAGTAGCCCGATAGGCAAGCGAAGCGAGCGGTCGTGTAGGCCAGGCAGTGCTTCCAGCTCGCCAGATCTGGAATCCCGGCGTAAAGACCACGGGTGGGCTGGCCCGGGAAGTCCGTCGAGTACAACCAGCGACCACGCTTACCCTCGGGCACGGCGCGGATTTCCGGAAAGATGGCCGCCGCAATTTCAACTACCAGCGTGGAGTACTGGGTTTCCTTGCCGGACCAGACAAATCCCCGCCGCGTGGCCTCACCACTCTCAGCCATGAGATTGCTGGCCTCACGGCCCGTTGCCTTTTTCACCAGCAACGACAAGGACTGCGCCTTCTCAAGTGTCAGGAGCGGCTCGTCCGCGAATGAGCGTTCGCATTCCTGAATGATCGCCACTGCATCGTCCGGTCGTCCCCGGGTCTGTCGCTCCGTAATCGCCGCCCGCAGGCAATTCTCCAGCACCGATGCCTGAGTCATCTCCAGGATGTCGCCAGCGTAGGGGGCGCGAGAATCTGGTCGCTGGCCAAGTGCAACGCGCACCCGGTTGGTAAAACCTTCATCAATGTCGTCAATGACCGCGCTGGAGAAATCGTGTTCCTGCGGCGCTCGTTGTGCAGCGAATGCGCCCGAGACGATGCCCTCAGTCCGGATGCCGGTTCCGGGCAACAGCTTGTCGAGCGTCAGCTTCAGCGTCAGAGCGGAAAAACCAGCCCAGGGATCCCCATTCGTCGCGCGTCTGTAAACCAACGGACCCCAGTCTCCACTAAGCTTCGCAAGGGCATTGGCCTCGTCTGCCTGACCCGTACTCGTGTAGTAGCTGCGCAGGTCGGCAAGGTAGATCCGCGTTAGTAGCCGTGTGAGGGGAGACTTGAGGCCTCGGGACTGCGCTTCAAGAGACGGAAGGTCCCCGTTGAGCCCCGCCATCAGCGAGAGCTCAAGCGCACCACTGGGCTTGCCAAGTACTGCCAGCGCCGCTGGACGGCGCCCGAGGCGGTCGAAGTTCCGGGCACGGAGCCAGCGGTAACCTGAGGAGTCCGGGGCAACGGCGTCCAGAGCAACCAGGCTTCGCTCGTACAACCGCTCGCTGACTCGGTTCCCAAAGGTATCTGGAACCAACTCGCCCAGAAAATGCAGATATAGCGCTTGGCCCGTCGCCGAGATTGACGCGCGCCGCTGCAAGTCCTCCAGGTTAGTTGGGATCGGCAAGCTCAGCATATCGTCATAACGACGTTTAACGAATGCGGCTGGCGGCTGACCCAAGGCGGTAGCCACAATCTTCTCGATGGCCGGACCCGCGACATCCTCCGGTAGTCGCACATCAGAGAACGGAATGGTTCGCCATATCAGTGGTGTGGCTGTGTACTCCTGCACACTGCCCGCTGCCCGACGCAGAACCTCGACATCAAGGTCAAGTTGACCCTGCAGGTTGTGGCGTGCCTTACCCAGCACCAGAATGCGCGCACCACTTTTACGAGCCAGGTCAATAGCATCATCTCTCGAATAGGTGCGAGCGGGTTCACCCAGCGCAAGCTCCAGAAACGACGGGTCAGCAACGCGAAGCTTGGAACTCCCCTCAATCCGGGCAGCAATACGACGTGCAATGAGTGAGCGACCGATAGCGTCTAACCCGTCGCCCTCAACCTGGAACGGCGGCACCAGCACGTCGTACTGAACATCACGGAGAGTGTCCGAGTAACGCGCCCGCTGAGCTTCGATCCAACGCGACGCCGGAAAGTTCGCGAACGGATCGGGACTGGCTGCACTCGCTGTTGCGGTGACAACCAGGATGACGACGGCATGCCAGCAAGGAACAGGGTTTTGATGCATCGGCGGGTCTCCTCCTGCCTTCTCCCAAATCATTTGCTTGACCGAGCTAGCTGATATCACGTCGTACGTCCTCGTGGGACCCGGTTAAGCTAGGGACCTTGCCGTTAAATAACCTGGCCGCCCGCCGACAATGCGTCGAGATTATGAGTATAACCCGCTGCTTTATATATTTATTTGTATTGTAGCCACTACCAACCTGACAGGAAACTCCCGTAACTGAACGGCGCGGCGTTCGGCCTCCGGCTGCACCAAGATCAAGAGACGTTCGTGAATATCGGAAAGCACTCATGAAAATCCTCGGCATCCACATCGGGCACGACAGCAGTGCCGCCTTGCTCGTGGACGGAAAAATAGTTGCGGACGTGGCCGAAGAACGGTTCAACCGCATCAAGCACTACTGCGGGATGCCCTACCAGAGCATCGACTATTGCCTTGCCGCGGCCGGACTGAAGAGTACCGACCTGGACGTCGTCGCTTTGTCGTCGCTGAGCCGGATTGGCGATCTAGGTCACTTGTTCGATATTGCAGCCGGCACGGCCGAATACGTTCTCACGAAGGACGGCAAGCTGGTCCCCATAGCCCGGCCGGCAACCGCTTCTGGATCGGGCCAATTGCCGCTTTACATTAAAAAGCTGCCACTCGCCGGACCGACGCTAGTCATGCATGTGGAGCATCACCTGTCCCATGCTGCCTCGGCCTACTACACGTCCGGCAATGCGGAAACCCAGCTGGTGGTGACGGCAGATGGCCTGGGCGATGGAATCCCGCTGGCAATCTGGCGCGGGGAACAGGGCAAGCTGACACTTTTGAAGAGCTTCCCGGTGAGCGCCTCGCTCGGGTGGTTCTTCGGCAACGTCACGGAAGCGCTGGGATGGTGGCATGGGGATGGTGAAGGCAAGACGATGGGCTTGGCGCCCTACGGTGATCCTGCGAAGGCATCGGGTGTCCTTGACCCTTACTACCCCAAGTTTGCCGGCGGAGACCTGGTCGAAGAGCATGACTTCGGGCCCACTTTCGGGTGGAACGAAGCGGGTGCCTACCACTGGCACCTGGATGACGCCCGGAAAATCCAGGAACTGGTTGAACGGCACGGCGCCGAACATGTCGCCGCGGAGGCCCAGCGGATTCTCGAAGAGCAGATGACGGCGATCGTCTTCCCCTGGATGGACCGGATCGGCACCAGAAACCTCTCCTGCGCTGGCGGCCTATTTCTCAACGTCAAGCTGAACCAGCGCATCTGGTCATCGGGACGAGTAGGGGCCCACCACATCTATCCGAACCCCGGCGATTCTGGCTTGGCAGCTGGCGCCGCGCTCTATGCGCATCACTTTCGGGCCCCTGGCTCCCCGATCGAAGGCCTTCCGCACCTGTACTGGGGCCCGTCATACTCGGACCCGGAGATTGCCAGCGTGCTGGCCGAGCGGCACCTCGCCGCCACCTTCGAAGAGGATATCGCCGGGCGGGTAGCCGGCCTGCTCGCCGACAACAAGATCGTCGGCTGGCTTCAGGGACGAATGGAAAGCGGCCCGCGCGCCCTGGGCGGCCGGTCCATCCTGATGAGCCCGACGAAGCCCGGCAACAAGGACATCATCAACGCCCGGGTGAAGTTTCGCGAGCCATTCCGCCCGTTCTGCCCTTCCATCCTGGCGGAAGATGCGCCGTCCTATCTCGACCGGTATCGGCCAGAGCGCTTCATGATCACCTCGTTCGACGCAGCACCAGACCAGCGCCACAAGATTCCTGCCGTGGTGCATGCCGACGGGACCGTAAGACCCCAGACCGTCGAGCCAGCAGTCAATCCGCTTTACTGGCGCCTCATTGATCAATTCAAGCATCACACCGGGGTGCCGGTGCTGCTCAATACTTCTCTGAATATCAGGGGCGAGCCGATGGTCTGCCACCCTCGCGAAGCAATCCGTTGCTTCTATGATTCCGGACTGGACTATCTGGCGCTCGGATCGTACCTGCTGGCCAAACCTGGCCGCGCCGGCTGAACACTGGCCGTGGCCCCGGTCTGGCGCGAACCGCTCTTCGCCCGACTTACCCGGCTAAGCAGGGACGTCGACCCATGTCCAGCGCCGTACTGCAAGGGCCGCAAACACGATGCCGAGCAGCGCCCCGGCCACAACGTCGAGCACCACGTGCTGCTTAATCGCCAGCGTCGAGTACGCGATGGCCGCGAACCAGAGCCCGTTGAACACCCGCAGGGCCGTCGGCGTGCGCAAGTGGTGCAACAGGCGGTCGATCCAGATCGCCGAGAACATACCCGTGGCAATGTGCAGCGACGGGCAGGCGTTGCCCGCCGCATCCACGCCCTTCAGCAGGCTAAACCCGGCGTGGCCCGACGCGTCAATGCCGGACGGCGGGACCGCGGTCGGCCAGAAATAGAAGCAGGCGAGACCCGCTATGCAGAGGGCGCCGATCCAGAGCGCGTAGACGAGGCCCTCGCGCAAGGTCAGCAGCATTCCCGGCGCTATTCCCACGTACAGCCATAGCGAAAGATATGCGGCCAGCGCCTGCGGCTGAAACGGAATCAGCCGGTCCAGCGACGTGATAGGCATCTGGAACACGGGAAATACCGGGTGGCCCAGGGTGTGGAAGTAGCCGAGGAAGAAGACCCACATGAAGGCGCTGATCCCGAGCAACTTGAGCACCAGGTGGCGCCGCAGGCGCAGCACCAGCCCCGCGTGCCAGGAACTGGGAAGGCGCGGCGGCCCTGGCAGTTCCATGTGACGGTTCAGTTCAGGCCACCACTGATCGAAATGACTTGACCCGTGATGTAAGCGGCATCATCGGACGCCAGATACCCGACCAGGCCGGCCACCTCCTCCGGTAACCCGGCCCGCTTCATCGGAACCAGCCGGGCCACCGTGTCCGAATCGAAACTTTGTTTAGTCATCCTGCCGGCAATGATGCCCGGCGCCACCGCATTGACCGTTATGCCGCGACTCGCCAACTCCAGCGCGAGGGACCGGGTGGCGGCGTTAAGCGCGCCCTTGGCAGCCGCGTAATTGACCTGCCCCCGGTTTCCGATGAGGGCAGTGATGGAGGAAATGTTGATGATCCGTCCCCACCGGCTGCGAATCATTGGCAGGGTAAGCGGATGCGTCACGTTGAAGAAGCCATCGACAGAAATGTCGACGACGCGGTGCCACTGCGCCGCCGTCATGCCTGGAAATGCCGCGTCGTCATGCACGCCCGCGTTGTTGACGAGTACCTGGATCGGGACGACCGAGACCAACTCCTCAAGTCGGTGGCGGGTGGCGTCGCCATCGGTCACGTCGAATACCACCGCCTGGCTGCAGGGCGCCTTGGCATTGAGTTCCTCCACGAGCAATTCGGCGGCCGTGTGGTTCTGGTGGGCATGGACGTAAACATAGTGCCCGGCGCCGGCCAGGCGCCGGCAGATCGCCGCGCCGATATCGCCACTGGCACCGGTCACGAGAGCACGCCTGCGATTGTCCGTCATGCCGCAGCTCGTCCCGACCGTACCCCGATTGGTTCCGGCCCGAAAGCAATCGTTGCCCGCCCGCTGAGCAGAACCCGTGTCGCATCGGCGACCGAAAATTCATACAAGACCATCGCGTCATCACCATGAACATAGGTGGCGCTGGCGACAATGCTTGCCGCGATGTCATCGAGCCTCGCCACCGCCAGCGTCACCCCACGAACGCTGGCTAGCAGCCCCGAACGGTACGTCAATCTGGCGTCCTCCACTAGAAGTGCCTGATGCACGACCATCGCCTGGGCCGCGTACTCGATGCCGCAGGCAACGCCCAGCTGGCCGTGGGCCCGCAGCGGATTGTCCGGCGCGCGGTGCGAGTCGGTGCGGCACCGAATGCCGGTGGGCGTCCACGCGATGACTTCATCCAGAAGGCACATACCATATTGATGGGGAATTCGGGACGCAATCCAATCGTGATCCAGCGTCACGGGCTCACCTCGATGTGCAGTGTCTGGGGCTCGAGATACCGGATATTAAGGCTCGTACGGCTCCGTGCCGCAATCGCCTCCAGTAGGATCAGCCCGTGGGCGGCGGGTATCGATGACAGCATCCCATTCAGATCAGGGTGAACCACGCGGTCGGGGTCACCCTCATCCAGACGAACGTTCAGACGTGCGAGAGTGTTGTGCCCACGGTCGGGCTGGAGCACCAGTGCGATTGCGAACGGGGCGGCGGTGGCACGCACGGCCCGAAGCGGCTGCGGGTAATCGATGTCGTAGGCGATGAGGGCCGTCGCGGCGCCCTGCGCCGCCATCTGTACCACCGCCTCGAGCAAGCCCGCGGCAAAGCTCGCGTCGTAGGCACAGATCGTGGTCGACGCCACCTGTGAGCCCGTGGCTATGCTCCAGTAGCCCGCCGGTGCATTGTGGACGGAATTGTGGAACCGCGTTGGTGACAGCTCGCGATTTGCCGTCGCAAGCGTCTTGCATATCTCATTGCAGTTGTCCCCGTCGCCGCTGGAGGATGAAAACACGATGGGCAGCCCTGCCGGATCCACGCTTGCTTGCCGGGTCGCCTCGAGTCCGGCCGCGAACGCGAGCCTGACCACGCGGCCAGTGCGGCGCCGCTCCGTTGGCGGCAGGGTCTCCGGAACCGGGAGTGCGGTTTCCGTCCAGGCCCAACTTTTCCCACCCGACAGCACAGCGTGCGTCTCAAGCCAGCCGGACAGACCGGGGCCCCGGACGCCAATCCCGCTAACGTAGGCAATGAGGTCAATCATTGGCTGCGCAGGTTCATGAGAGCTTGCCAAGTACCAGACTGCAATTGGTCCCACCGAAACCAAAGGAATTGCTCAACACGCCGGCGAGCGGGCGCACCTGGCTCCGGGTGCGGTAGTCGATATGAAATGCCGGATCCACGCGTGTGGTATTGACCCCGCCCGGAATCAGGTTGTGCCGCAAGGCGATGGCGCCAATGACCGCCTCCACCGCGCCAGCGGCGCCGAGCGTGTGGCCCGTGGCACCCTTCGTGGAGCTGCAAGGCACCGCGGCGCCGAAGATATCGCCGACGGCGCGACTCTCCGCACTGTCATTGCTCCGGGTTCCGGTGCCGTGGAGATTGATGTAGCCCACCTCTGCCGCCGCGGTGCCTGCCGCCGCCAGGGCGGCCTGCATGGCGAGCCGCGCGCCGAGACCTTCCGGGTGCGGTGCCGACAGGTGGTAGCCATCGCTGGACTCGCCGATGCCGAGGAGTGCGATCGTGCCGGCGTCGTCGCGGCCGGACGGCCGCTCCAGCAATGCAAAGGCCGCGGCTTCGCCAATGGAGATTCCATCCCGGTCTGCGTCGAAGGGACGACACGGATGCGATGACGTGAGTTGCAGGGAGTGAAAGCCGTAGAGCGTCGTCAGGCACAGCGAGTCCACGCCGCCCACCACTGCGGCGTCGATCAGGCCCAGCGCCATCATCCTCTGGGCACAGCCAAATGCCTTTGCACTCGATGAACAGGCAGTCGACACAACGGCGGCAGGACCTTGCAGCCCCAGCAATTGACGGGTGAAGTCCGCGACGGAAAATGCGTTGTGGGTGCCGGCGTAGTTGAACGCGGCCGGCAGGGCGCCCGTCGCGCCGTCACGCTGTCGGTAGGCCAGCTCGGTTTCAAGAATCCCCGAGGTACTGGTACCGATAAACAAGCCGACCCGGCTCGGCCCGACTCGGCCAACGCAGGCGGCAACCGCATCGAGGAATCCGTCCTGGTGGAGTCCCAGAAAGGCCAGCCGGTTATTGCGGCAGTCGAAGCGTTCGTAGGCCCGTGGCAGGGGCGTGCTTTCGACGCCCGGGACCCGACCGATCCACGTGTCGAGATCCACATCCTCAAAGTCGCATCGGCCAAGGCCACTCCGTACCTCCCGCAATGCACCGGTCATCGCCTCGAGACCCTGGCCAAGGCCGGTCGTCGCCGTAAAGCCGGTCATTGCGAGCGGGGTCACGACAGGGCCTCCCGGAGAGTGATGGCCTGCAACCCGGCGCGCGCCACCGTTTCCAGGAGCTTCGGAAGCACTTCGAGGATGACCGGCCGGCCTGTATGGGTACGGGCGGCATTGCCGTCATGTAGCAGGAGTATGTCGCCGTCCCCGAGGCGCCGGGTCAAGCGCTTGAGCACCGGTTCCGGGCGGCGACTGAGGGTGTCGAAGCCGCGGCGGGTCCAGCTCGCGAGTTGCAGGTCGAGATCGGCGAGGATGCCGTCCAGAAACGGGTTCCGCAGGCCGGCCGGTGCACGAAAGAACCTCGGCCGCTGGCCCGTCACACCGAAGATCGTGTCCTGGGCCCGCGCAACTTCCAACTTCATCCGGCGGGGCCCGAGCACGGAAAAGTGGTGCAGGTGGCGTTGGCTGTGATTCTCGATGCAGTGTCCGCGCGCCAGTATCTCGCGACCGAGGGCGGGATGCGCGGCGATCAGTTCGCCAACGCAGAAAAACGTCGCCCGGACACCGGCCCCATCGAGGACGTCCAGCACCAGCGGCGTGACCGCGGGATCCGGGCCATCATCGAGGGTAAACGCCACCCTGCCGCCTCGGGCAAGAGTGGTGGCCGGCAGATGACTCCAGTTTGGCCCCAGCCAGCTGCTCCGGGGCCAGAGCCCGGTAGCCGCCAGCACCGCGTGATTCGACAGCACCAGCCCCAGCGCCCACGGCCAAAACGCGGGATTCCAGCCCACCATTCCTGTGGCGGCAGCGTGGATTGCCAGCGAGGCGGGAAGCAGTGGCCGCCTGCGCCAGCGCGACCCCGATCCGGCGTCACTGGATGGCGACATCGGGATCTCCTCAAGGTTCACGATCCGCGTTCCCCCCGCTGCGGCGCCGCCATCAAGGCCGAGAACAATAGGGCCATAAAGGCACCGGGGGCAATGGTCATGCCCAATGCGGCGAGCACCGGAGCCGGGGACAGCGCCAGAACACCGAAGCCGAGAACGGCAGCGAGATTGGCGATGACCAGCGAGGCAAGCACGGTCGTCCGGTGAGCGGCAGCCGAATTTGCGAGGCGAGTTTCGAAAAACAATGAGTAATTGGATCCCACGGCCACGATCAGCAACAGCCCGACCAGATGGAGTATGGTCAATGCACGTCCGCTCGCTGCCAGAAGCGCCATGACGACGAGCACTGAAAACATCAGCGGCGTCACCACCCTGGCGACCCGAATCGGCGACCGTAGCGTGATCAGCAGCAACAGCACGATGGCCCCAAAGCCGAGCAGCGAGAGGCTGATGGCCTGGGACTGGTAGCCGGCATAGATGGCGTCGGACTCGTGCTTCATGTTGACGACCATCGCTTGCACGTCGGGCGGCAATGCGCCCAAGGCCGCCGCCACCCGGACCGCGTCGATCGCGGCCGAAATCGGCCCACCGGCGGCGGGCCGGAGGGGCAGCAGTGCGACCGCGTGATGCTCGCGCTGCATCAACAGCGCATCAACACCGGCCGCCAGCAAAGTGCCATCGAGATCCGAGCGGGTGACCAGCGGACTTGCCCGGGCACTCTCCACAGCGGCAACAAACGGCTCAAGCCGGTCCGCCTGGATCGGCAGAGTGGCGACGGCGGCGCGTAGCCGGTTCTGCAGCACCACCGCCGACGGTAGCGCGGCCTGTCGCGAGCGCTGCAATTCGAGGCTCGGAAGATACCGGGCCGGACTGTCAAATCCGCCAATTTCATTGGCGCGGACCAGGGCCTCAAGCCCGACCGCGACACTCTCGGCCGCGCGCAAGGCGGCTTGGTCATCGGGCGCACGGATCACGACCAGGTCACCCATGCCAGAGGCGCCAAGGCCGCTCCGCAGGCGGGCATCAAGCAGCTGATCGCCAGCAGAAATCGGGCTCAGGGCCGCCAGGTCACTGTTCCACAGCGTGTCCCAGCGGGCGAATAACGTGGCAGCAGCAATGACGGGCACGATCCAGAGCAGTTGGCGATACCGCTGCAGGTGACTGATCCCCCGCTCGACCACAGTTCCCAGGGCAGCAATGGGCTGCGCGGTCCATCCCCCGGGGAGCAGGTCAGGCAGTACATAACGGGTGACGAGCGCGGCGGCCAGCAGGCCCGTCATGGTGTAGAGCCCGAGTTGTGCAAGGCCCGGGAACCCGGACGGCAGTAACGACGCAAATCCGCACAGCGATGTGAGCAGACCGAGCCGGACCGTCGGCCATATGGTACTGGCCCATTCACCGAACTCATCGGTTCTCCGGCCGCGGCGCACCTGTGTCAGCAGGTAGATGGAGTAGTCCACCGACTCGGCTATCAGGATCACGCCAAAGGCAAGGGTCACGCCGTGCACCACGCCGAAGGTCAGCGCCACCGCAGCGGTGCCAGCCAGCGCCCCGGAAATTACCGGAAGAAATCCCAGCAGCAGGGTGCGCAGTGACCTGTAGGCGAGCAGCAGCAGTGCGGCGATCAACAGCGCGCTCAGTACGGACAGGCGGATCGCCTCGCCCTCGATGGTCGCCCGCGACCGGACGGCCAAGACCCCGGGGCCACTGATCTTCAGGTCCAGGTCCAGGTCCCGGGGGGTGGCTGGCGGACTGGCACCGCGCAATGTGTCGAACTCGGCCCGGATCACCCGGATCGCCTGCTCCTGGCCATCCACGTCGGAACCAGTCGCGCGGGTTTGCGCGATGAGCAGCGCCCCGGTCCCGTCGGCGGTCGACCACACCCCGGCGCGATAGCGCGGGCCTCCGACCGGCGTCAGCTGATCGATGATCCGGACGGTCTCACCGGTTGGATCCGAGAGCAGCAGCTCCTCGGGGAAGAGGCCCGCCGAACTGGCCATGATGTCCAGAGTATCCGCAATGGCACTGCGCAACCCCGGGACGGTAAAGAGTGCGGCGCCCACCTCGCTGCTCAGCAGGTAGCGATGCTCGAAAACAAACGACTTCTGTCCGGTCACCGCCAGCTCCCGGCCATTCGCGACAGCCAAAAACAAGGGGTTCGCATGAAGGCGGGTTGTCAGGTCCTGGGACATCTGTGCGCGGGCCTCGGGGTCGCTGCCGTCTATGGCCATGAGAATGACCCGGGACACGACGCCATCCCGCAGCTCGTCCACCAGTATCTGCTGCGCTGCCGAGGGACGCGATGGCAGGAATGCCGTCATGTCCGCCGCAAAGTGCGCCCGGGCGACGACCCCGGCGCCCGCCGCAAGCAGGGATAGCCAGATGAAGATGCTGACGGCGCGCCGGCGCATCAGGGCTCAGTTGCCGTGCCGAGCGTCATGACCGATTGCCCACCGTCGGTGAGTTCCATCGTCACAACCCTGATGGCATCGTCCGCACCCTGGATCCGGATGGTCGCCACTTCCGCCGCCACCTTGGAGTCCAGGGGCGTCAGGAGGAGCGTCCAGTCCTCGTCAGAGCCGCTGAACTCCACGCGAAAGACACGCTCAAGGCCCTGTCGATCCCCGGCCAGTGTCGAGCGGATGCTGTCGATATACGGTGCCGCCCTGGGGTAATCCGCAAGGGCAACGCGGTATTGCTTGAGCCGCTGCTCAATGACCAGGGTACCGTTCTCGACCACCAGCCGCTGCCGTCGCGGTTGCAACGTGCGTTTCTCCAGCCGCTGGGGCGCGTCGTAGAACAACTCGCCGGACGACTCGAGCGGACGATCGAGCACGGCGGCACTGTAACGCTCGGTGAAGGTCACGTGACCATGCTGCTGCTGCCGGAATCGCATCAGTAGGGCATCCAGGGCCTCGCCCGCCACCGCGCCGGACTGGGACGGCAGCAGACACCCGAGGAGGATTGCCGCCGCGGCGACCATCGCACCAGTGCGCGCCCGCATCGAATTGCGGCCCGTCACTCGGCGCCGTCCGGGTCTGGTCTCGCGACCAGGCGCGTCTGCCAGAAGTCGAAGAAGTTGAACCAGTTATACGGATGCGCCAGACAGTGGCGCTGCACTGTCGCCGCGTACTGCAGGACTGCGGCGCGGATTGGCACACTGCCCGCCTCTACCGGCTCACTGGAAAAATCCGCGATCTTTTCGAGCACGATTCGGTACCGATTGCCGCCGAGGTAGAGGCCGGCCATGAAATAGAGGGGACACCGGAGCATGGCCGCCAGTCGGAAGGGACCCAGCGGGAATACCGCCGGCGCACCGAGAAACATGATCTGCTCGCCCGGCTCGTCTCCGGTGCTGCGATCGCCGAGGATGCCAACCAGCGCGCCCGCCTTGAGACGATCGCGTATTTCCAGCATCGCAGTCAGCTGGCCAAGCTGGACGATGTCGGCCTTCAATCGAGGATTGATGGCCTCCAGTGTGGCACTGATTTTGCGCGCGTTGCCAGCATACATGGCCATGGCGACGTCCCGCCCCGTCTGACTACGGCCGACAGCCCGCATCACCTCGAAGCTGCCAAGATGTGCCCCCATGAGCAGTGCTCCACCCCGCTTATCGAGGGCTGACAGCAACAACCTGTCTCCCTCAATGGCAATGTCAAACAGGTCAAGTCTGCCGTTCAGGAGGAATACGCGGTCGTGCATCGTCGAGGCAAAACCAAGGATGTGGCGGAACCGGTCACCCGCGGTCGGCGCACGGGGCAGCGCGCGCCGCAGATAGTCCAGCGAGTGCCGACGCGCCTCCGGCGCAAAGAGAAAAAAATAGGCGGTAATCGCGTAGAGCACTATCCGGCTGGTGGGTCGGCCAAGCCGCAAGGAGAGCCAGCTCATCAGCCGCAGCAGAAGCCGCGAACCGCGTTCGCCACTCGCTGCCCAGTCTGGCGACGCCGCCCCGGTCAACGGCGCCGGCTTGCTTGCGTCAGGTCGCATCGGCTGCTGGCGAAATGCCGGGGATACTGAAGGCTCCTCGGGCGACGACCCGATCCGGCGCCGAAATTGTAAAGTTGACGCGCACCCCTTCGACATGTACGAAATCCAGTTTCAGTTCCTCGCCCGGCCTGGCCGGGCTGGCGAATTTTGCAGTCACGATGCCGCACTCTGTGAGTGTGACACCGCAGGCCGCCGCGATGGAACGAATAGACTCGTCGAGCAGAACCACACCCGGCACAATCGGGTTCCCTGGGAAATGACCCGCGAATGCCGCGTGATCCGGGGGGATAGACAGCACAATGGTGGTGCTCAATGCATCCTGGGCCATTACCGACCTGACCTAGCTGCGCGCCACCAGGGTTCGAAGGACGTGCCGGGCCAGCTTGCCGGTGGCATTACGGTGAATCTCCGGGATGAGGAGCACGGGCCGCGGCAGAAACGCGGGATCAATGCGCTCGCGTAGCTGCCTGGTGATGGTTCCCGCATCCAGGGTCGGCGCGACGACCAGCGCGCCCAGGCGGGCAATGCCGGTACCGGAGGGCTCGCTGCCCTCCTGCAGGTAAAAAGCGCCGTCCAGCACGCCAGGAATGCTCATGAGCTGGTGATCGAGGAAGGCCAGGGAGCTGCGCTTGCCCGCGACATTGACCAGATCGGCGGTTCGGCCACACAGCAGGAACCGATCGTCACCTGTTTTCTCCAATATGTCCCCCATGGCGGTCGGCACCTCGACATGCCCGCCGTCGATCGACGCCTGGCCATTCTGTGTCGTGAGACGCACTTCGGGCCATAGCCACCACTCGTCCGTGGCGGTGGTGCGTCGGCTTGCAATCTGGCCCGTTTCGGTGGAGCCGTAGATTTCCAGCAGCGGTGTGGCATAGCGAGCCTCCAGCTCGCCCGCCAATTTGTTCGACAACGACGCCGTGGCCGAGAGGATGAGCCCGACTGGCGGCAGCGCTACATCGACAGCAACCAGCGTCCGAAGGTGGATCGGCGTTGACACCAGCACCCTGGGCGCCGGTACGGCGGCCAGCGCCGTGGCAATGTCGGCTGGGAAGAATGGTCGCTCCGCACAGAAAGCATTGCCGCTGTGGAGCGCCACAAGGACGGATGATTCAAGGCCGTACATGTGCTGCGGCGGAACGGTGGCGACAATCGCCCAGCCGCCGCCGGATGCAAGCCCCATACGCTCGGCCTCGACCCGGACGCAACGGACCAGCGGACCCCAGGTCTTGGCATGGGGGATTGGCACACCCGTAGAACCCGAGGTGAACACAAGGGCTGCAAGCTGGCCTGCCGGAATACGCGGCACGGACCACCCGCGTGGGTCCGGACCTGGGCCCGGACCTGGGTCCGGACCTGGGCCCATCGGGAAGCGGACCCTCGGGAGGTCGATTGCACAGTCCGGGTCGTCCGTGAGGCAGATGGCATCGGGCGCATAGAGCCGCAGTTGCCGGATGACCTCCGGTGTCAGCGTCGACGGCAGCAGGCTCACCCGGCCTGACAGGAGTCCGGCGGCGAAACCCACCGTAAAGTGGTAGCGATCCTGGCAGGCAAGCAGCAGGTGCCTTGTCTCGGGCAGGACCCCCCTGAGACGTTCGATGTCAGAGAGAAACTGGCGGGCATGAATGGCGTTGCCCCGCTGGTAGGCGATCACGTCGTTGGCCTGGCGATGGGCGAAAAGCGGGACGCCGTCCATGATGGCAACTCGATAGGTGAGCCGTGGGCTCAGGATCGCATCAGCAAGTCCTGTGCTCTGCAACGAATTCGGCCAGGCCCCTGAGCGAACGGAAGATATTCTGATTGTCCTGGCTGTCGGCCTTGATTTCCACGCCGTAGCGCTTCGAGACGACGAGCGAGACTTCGAGGATATCAATGGAGTCGAGCCCAAGCCCGTCGCGGTAGAGGGGCGCTTCGGGGTCGATGTCCGTCGCCGACATATCCAGGTTCAGCGCTTGCGTGATCAGACCGGCAATTTCCCGCACCAGTTCACCGCTGGAAGACAGTTGCCCCGCCGTCGCGGGCGCGTTCTGATGGTCCGACATGAGATCCATTATAAGCAAAAGGCCCGCGGCCGGTCCGTGGTATTGTCAGCAACAGCCTGGGAATTTCGGGCGATGGAGTTATTCATGCATCCTCCGCACCCTCCCCTGCGGAGCTATTACCAGGGCGAGCCACAGCGCCGCGAATGGGTCCGGGACATCTTCAGCCGCACCGCCGGTGACTATGACCGTGTCGAGAGGGCAATGGCCATTGGCACAGGGTCCGGGTATCGCCGGCGCGCCCTGATCAATGCCGGCCTCGACCACGGCATGGATGTGGTGGACGTGGGCGTTGGTACGGGACTGGTGGCCTGCGAGGCGGCGGTAATCGTCGGCGATCCAACCCGGGTTACCGGCGTTGATCCAAGCCCGGGAATGCTCCAGCATGCAAAGGTCCCGGTCGGCGTCCGGCTTCTGGCCGGGAGTGCCGAACACATTCCGATGTCGCAAGGCTCCGCTGATTTCATCAGCATGGGCTACGCACTCCGCCACCTGGACGACCTGGCGATAGCTTTCGCCGAGTTCCAGCGGATTCTCAGGGCGGGGGGGACCCTCTGCATTCTCGAGATCACGGTGCCGCGCGCCCCTTGGGCACGCTGGGCCCTGAAGACGTATATGCGCCGCATAGTCCCCTGGCTGGCGTCCCGATTGTCGAAGCACCGGGACACTCCGGAGCTGATGCGCTACCACTGGGACACGATAGAGGCTTGCATCGCCCCCGGCGCCGTGATGGAGGCCATGAGGCAGGCCGGCTTTGTCGCCGTAAGCCGCGATGTCGAAATGGGGATCTTCTCGGCCTATCGCGGACAGAAGGCGCCAGTTGAAGGCCAATCACCTCCCTGAAAATCGCCTCTTGACCAGCACCGGCAGCCGGAGCACGAGTTCGACCATCAGCCGAAAATGCATCCAGGTCAGCAGCGCATTGTCGCGGCCATAGCGGAAATGCGAGATGCCACCCTCCGCCGGGAGAAAGTACCGTACCCCGGCCGGAATATTCACGGAATGCAGTCCGTACCAGCTCAAGCGGACGGCGGCTTCAACATCGAAGTCGAAGCGGCGCATCCACGGCTGGTGTCGCATGACCCGCTCCAGTGGCGCCGCCGGGTACACGCGGAAACCGAACAGCGAGTCATGGACGCCGGCCCAGAGCGTTTCCAGGTTCGTCCACCAGTTCGAGATGCGGCGCCCATGTACACGCAAACGCGGGGCTCCGGCGTCGAACACGGGCTCCCCGAGGATCATTGCTTCCGGCGCCGTAGCCGACGCTGCCATGAACTGCGGGATCTGGGCCGCGGGATGCTGGCCATCCGAATCCATC
>JBDSWH010000120.1:0-3898 GCA_039926785.1 Gammaproteobacteria bacterium | reverse complement strand
GTGTCGGTGTCGGTGTCACCCAGGTTGTTCAGCGCCAGAATCTGCATCTGCCCGGGCATGGGGCCGGCCGTCTGGCCCGATAGCGGGGCGAGGGCCTGGACGGATTCCTTGAGCAGGGGCCCCACCAGCACCCGCGCACCGGCCTGAAGCGCCTGGCGGTGAGCTTCCACAGCACCGACCCGGCTTTCGTCGATGATCAGCGTCGTATAGCGGCCGCTCCCCGGCCCCTCGAGAAGGGCGGCAATGAACCCGTCGCGAACGGCGGTGCCGAGGGCTTCCTGGCGGCCCGAGAGTGGCACAAGCAGGGCCACGAGAATGGAATCGTCGAACGTCACGGGTTCGCCGACGGTTGCGCCCGGCGTCAGAGCCGTGGGCGTGATGGCGGGGCCCGAAGTGGTGGCGTCGACAATGGTCCCGTCGCCGGCCGGCAGATCCGCAGGTTGCAGCGGCTGGCACGCTGCTCCGACAATGATCGCCATGAGCGAGAGCCCCAGCAACCCGCCGGTCGCCGGCGACACGCAAGGACGCGGCGACGGGCGTCGTGATACGCCATCCCGGCCGGGCACGCTGTTTGTGGTGGCTACGCCGATTGGCAACATGGGCGACCTGAGTCCCCGAGCGCGCGAGGTTCTGGGCAGCGTCGCGCTCGTTGCGGCCGAGGATACGCGGCACGCCGGGCAATTGCTAACCCGCATCGGCGTCAGCGTGCCGCTCAAATCCCTTCACGAGCACAACGAGGCGCAGCGGGTCGACGACATCCTGCAGCGCCTGCGGGCGGGTGACAGCATCGCACTGGTCACCGACGCCGGCACGCCGCTGATCAGCGATCCCGGCTACCGCCTGCTCTCGGCGGTGCGTGCGTCGGACCTCCCTGTCAGTCCCGTGCCGGGACCCTGCGCCGCCGTCGCGGCGCTGTCGGTCGCGGGATTGCCCACGGACCGCTTCCTGTTCGAGGGCTTCCTGCCTGCCCGGTCGGCCGCCCGCCTGGCGCGGCTCCGGGAGCTGGCCGGCAGAGGCGAGACACTCGTTTTTTACGAATCGACCAACCGGCTCCCCGACACACTGGCGGATGCCATAACAGTCTTTGGCTCCGAACGTCCCGCTGCCGTTGGCCGGGAACTGACGAAGCTCCACGAGACCGTCTACCGGGGCAGCCTCGCCAAAGTCCGGGCCGACGTGCTGGCCGACCCGGGTGGCGACCGGGGCGAATGCACCTGGCTGGTGGCGGGCCGCACGGTAGCGGCGCTCGTCGACGAGGCCGAACTGCAGAGGGTCGTCGGGATACTGGCAGCCGAACTCCCGGCGGCCCAGGCCGCGGGGCTGGCCGCGAAGATCACGGGCGCGCCGCGCAAGGCGGCCTACCGCCTGGCCAGCGGGCAACCGGCGGACGACGACCCACCGCGTTAGGTTCAGTCGGGCTTTGCGTCCAATCCGGCGTCGTGCCTCCGAAGCTGGCCCCGGCCTTCGGCGATGCCCTGTTGTGGGGTAAACTCGGCCCTCCCGCCGACCAACAAGAAAAAAAACAGGCACAAGCGGGGGGGAGCAGAGCCAGGATGACTCGCGCGCACGATGCCGGGGTCGAGACGGATGGGCAGCACGTCCCCGTCCTCCTTTCCGTCATTCAGGAACTCTACGCCGCAGCGCTGGATGGCACGTCGGAGATCTGGCAAACCATCTACCGGCAGTCGAGCCTGTTGCTTGAGAGTCAGGCGGGCGGGTTCGTCAGTGCAGACAAGGCCAATCAGTCTGCCGATGTCGCGAGCCTGATCGGTTTCGACAAGCAGCGCGCCGTTCAGGCGTACGAGACGCACGGCATCGGTGCCGACCTCATCTACACGTCGACCCTGGCCATGGCCTCTGGCAGTTCCTTCATCGGCAGCCGGCTGATCGGGACGCGTGCCCTGCAGGGTTCACCCTTCTACGAAATTCTGAGTGCGCCGGAGCGGCTCAACTTCGTCCTTGGCGGAATCCTTGAGAACGACGAGCGGCACCATTCCATCCTGTGCTTCTGGCGGCATGGGGATCAACGAGATTTCGACGAAGGGTCCCAAGCGACCCTCGCCACGGTACTGCCACATATCCGCCAGGCGCTCGAAGTCCAGCGCCGGGTACGCGGCCCGCAACTCGATGCCATCCCCGCCCGCAACCTTTCAATCGGCAACTTCCAGGCCTCCCGGCACGGTGTGCTGGTCCTCGATGGGAAGGGCCGGGTGCTGTTCGTCAATCGTGAAGGCGAGCGCATCGCCCGTGCGGGCGATGGGATTGCCATCCACAACGGCTTCCTAAGGCTTGCCGACGCGGGCCTCGCGAACGAGATAGAGCTCATGATGAGCCGGGGCATCGGCGTGGCCCGTCGGAAGACGATTGCGCCGATGCGGCCCGTCCGCATCCCCCAGCGGTCGGGACGGGCCGCCTACGAATTGCTGATGATTCCCATTACCGATGGCGTACAGCGGGCAATCCTGCCACCGACCGCCGCCTTTCTGGTCACGATCACCGATCCGGCGAATTTCGCCAGCCTCTCGCAACAGCGACTGCGGTCCTACGGGCTGACAAGTGCGGAAGCCCGGCTGTGCCAGGCACTGATAAGTACCGGGTCCCTGCCCGATGCCGCGGACGAATTGCACATCAGCTGGAGCACGGCCCGGAGTCATCTGAAGCGGATCTTTGCGAAGCTCGGCGTGAGTTCGCAGGTGCAACTGATCATGCGGCTGGTGGCAGTCGGCCAGGGCGCCGCTGGCTGAGGGCCGCGTCGGGTTTGGTCCTAGCGCAACAGCCCGTCGCGGTGCAGGCGGTCCGCAATCGCCGGCGTTATTTCGGCCAGGGCCAGTTCCCTCGAGCGAACATCCTTCGCTTTCGTCTCCAACGAATAGACCAGCGTAGCGCCCCTCGTTTCAAACAGCCGCGACGAGAGGTGGGCCGTGCCGGTGACCGAAAAGACCGATGGCGCCGTCTGGAACTCGCCATAGACGACGGGAACGCCGTAGGCGCCCCAGTACCCGGTGTCATAGCCAAAACCCGTGGCCTTGTAGTAGCCGCCGCCGCGGGCGTCAGAGGTCGCGCCTTCCTTAACCTGCGAGGTGGACGCGATCAGGTTGGTCGCGAGGACGGCGTCAGCACCGAGACCGGCCACGGCCTTCTCAATGCCCTCACGGGTCAGCGGTTCCTTGGTGTTCATCACCACGCAGCTCATCGTGGCCTTGACAGTGTCACTCCGGAGGTTCGCGGCCATGGCCTGCTCGAAGGCGCAGCGCGAATTGACCTCGGGGCTGACTCCCACGACCAGGATGTTCGCGAAGGCAGCGCCGCGACTCGCCCCCGGGTCGAACTCGCCGTCGACCGCAACCCGTGATGTACAGCCCGCGAGCAGGGCTACCACGGCAATGCCGGGCAGGACCGTTACGGGCCACGTCCGCTGTGCAGCTATTGGGATCACGTCGTTTACCTGGGTGGGGCGCGGGGCGCGGGTCCCGCACTTTAAGTCAAAAGGAGCCGTACGTGCCTATACTGTCCGGGCGAGTCGGCCAGGCAATCGCTCGCGTGCGTGCACGCGGGAGGAAAGTCCGGGCTCCGGCGGGCAGGGTGCCAGGTAACGCCTGGGAGGCGCGAGCCTACGGAAAGTGCCACAGAAAATAACCGCCTAAGGGCTTCCGGGTTCGTCCCGGAGCCCCGGTAAGGGTGAAAAGGTGCGGTAAGAGCGCACCGCGCGGGTGGCAACACATCGCGGCTGGGTAAACCCCACCCGGAGCAAGACCAAATAGGGAAGCAGCATTCCGCAAGGAATGCACCGTCGCCCCGCGGGCTTCCGGGTAGGTTGCTTGAGGTCGTTGGTGACAACGATCCCAGAGGAATGATTGCCCTCGACAGAACCCGGCTTATCGGCCGACTCGCACTTCTG
>JBDSWH010000119.1:0-13648 GCA_039926785.1 Gammaproteobacteria bacterium | reverse complement strand
GCCAGGGTGGTCCGTCACGTCCAGCTGCTCGATAACGATGTCGGGATCGGCCTTCGCCAGGGCCTGCAGGTCGGTCGCGCCTGCCGCGTCCCGGGCCGTCGCGATGATCTTCCAGTCCCGGGCCGAGAACTGCCGGACCAGCTCGAGCCCTATACCCCGGTTGGCGCCCGTGATGAGTACGGTGGGCTTGGCGGTGTCGGCGGCCAGGACGGTGCTGGTGGACAGCAGGGTGGCGGCGAAAAGGGCGAGCGCGCGCATGGCAGGACGTCTCCTGGAAGTGGTGTGCGGGGAGCTTCCGGGATGCCACCGGCACCGTCAAGGTGGCCAGGCCGGGGCCCCGGCAGGTGGTTGTTCCCGCCGCCCGTTGCTACGCTGTGGGCTCCGCAACGGGGGTCGGGAGCCGGCCAGTGGGGGAATCGCGTGTGACGGATGGCGTGCTGCTTGTCGGGGCGAGCCGGGGTACGGGACTCGAGCTGGCCAGACTGCTGGCGGGCCGGCGTGACCCCGTTACCGCCTTCGTCCGTCCTGCCACCGACATGGCCGGATTGCTCAAGCTCCGGGTCAGGCTGTTCAAGGGCGACGTCCTCGACCCCCGTTCCGTGCAGGGTGCTTTTACCTCGGGAAGTTTCCGGGCAGTGATCAATACGGTGGGCGGCAAGCGGGGCGAGCCCCGGCCCGATTACCACGGGACCCGCAACCTGGTGGACGCCGCGCTGGAAGCCGGCGTGCGCCGCTTTATCCTCGTCACCGCCATCGGATGCGGCGACAGCCGCGGCGCCGTCGGCCCCAAGGTGCTGGAGTTCCTCGGCGCTGTGCTCGAGGAGAAGACGCTCGGTGAGAATTACCTGATGGCGAGCGGCCTCGACTCCACCATTCTCAGGCCGGGCGGCATGGCCGATGATCCCGCCAGCGGTACGGCCATTCGAACCGAGGATCGCCAGGCCATGGGCGTCATCAACCGGGCCGACCTGGCGCGGCTCGTGGTCGACTGCCTCGACGACCCGCTGACGGTCGGCAGGGTCTACCATGCGATTGACCCCGCTATTCGCCGGCAGGCCCCGCTGCAGCGGGGCGAGGATCTGCCTGGCGGACGGCTCCAGTGAGCAGCACCGCACACTCTTGCTGTCGGGCGATCCCGACTTGAATCCGCGCCGGTTACCGCGGCGAACGTCGGCCTGATACCCCGGTATTTCTGGACAGATCGGCACCATGGCAGGCGACCAACCCTCTTCCGGCAATGCCTTCGCGGGCGACCTCCTCGAGCGGAGTGCGGGCGGCTACGCCGGCTTTGCCGCGTCGCTGATGTTCGAGCGGGATGCGGGCCTGCGCGAGCGCCACGGCGCGGACGCCGTCACGGTCTGGCGGTCCCATCTCACTCACCGGGTGCTGGAGCTGGCAGCGGCCGTGATGGCCGGGGATGCACGCCTGTTTCTGGGCCGGATCACCTGGTCGCGCAAGGCGTTCCGGGCACGGGGCAGGGACGACCACGACCTCCTTCAGAGCCTCCAGGCTCTCCGCGACGTCCTCGGTGAGCGTCTGCCGAAGCCGGCTCTCGAACTGCCTGTCGCCTACGTGGACCTGGCCCTCGAGCTGCTTAAGTCGCCGGCGCCGGCACCGGACCTCTCGGAGCTCGACCCCCACCGCCCGGCCGACCGACTGGTCCTCGAATACCTGCAGAAAATCCTCGAGGGCAATGTGGCCGACGCGATAGACCTGGTCACGACCGCGGCGCTTAACGGCCTCGGGCCGCGAGCCGCCTACACGGAACTGCTCCTGCCAGCGCAGAGGGAAGTTGGGCGCCTGTGGCACGCGGGTGAAGTCAGCATTGCCGAGGAGCACATGGTGACTTCCGCCACCCAGCGAGCCATGTCGGTCGTGGCCAGCCAGGCGCCGCGGAAACCGCCCAATGGGCGCACCGTGCTGGTGGCGGCAGTGTCCGGCAATGTGCATGACGTGGGCCTCCGCGCGCTGGCCGACATGTACCAGCTTGAAGGTTGGCGCGTGCTCTTCGTCGGCTCGGACGTGCCGATGCTGGACCTGCCAACCATGCTGGCATTCTTCGAGGCGGACCTGCTCATGCTCGGCGCCACGCTGGCCACCCACGTGCCCCGCGTCGAGCAGGCGATCCGCTCCATCCGCGAGCGCTGCGAGCGGCCGGTGCGCGTGGTCGTCGGCGGCGCGGCGTTTGACGAGGCCGCGGACCTGTGGCAGAACATTGGCAGCGACGGTTACGCACCGACAATCGACCAGGCCCTCGACGTCGGTGCCCGGCTCACGGGCCTCACGACCGAGTAGACAATGGAGTAGACAACGATGCGCGCTGCGCTTGCCGTGCTGCTGTTGTGCTTTTCGGGACTGGCCACGGCGGCGGAGCCGTCTGACGCCGACCAGCAGGCCGAGCAGCAGGCGGAACTGGATCGCCGCTGCGAGGCCGCCCGGGCCGAGGCACTCGAACCGATCCGCGCGGATATCTATAAAGAGTGTCTCGAAGACAAGCGGGGCGACGAGGCCTATTGCCAGCGCTACGCCGACGGCTACAACGGGGACCGTATCGGCGGCTCACCCCGCTTCTATGAGTTGCCGGAGTGCGAGGCAGCGTTTACGTTGAGAAACCGCCACCGCAACTAGGGGGCCGCATTGGCAGTCCCTTCGCCCGGAATACGACCCCGGGTGTAGAGCTGATCCAGTCGACGAGTAACGGCGCTCGCCCACCGGCGGGCGACCCGTCGCACCTCCGACCAGGCAGTAACCGACGTCACGCGCGACACATTGACGCCGCCGGTGTCCACCGGGTCGGCGGCGCGGCGGTCGACGGCCCGGGCCAGCGTCTCGCCGCTCTCCGAGTCCTTGAGCTCGAGCACCAGTGTGGCTTCGCCCACCTGGTCCAGGAAGATCTCGTTGCGGCCGGGCTCTTCGGGCGGCACCCGCGACACGACGTCGAGCAGCGACGTCGTCACGAGCAGCACGTCGGGGCCGGGCTCGCTGACTAGCGTCAGGTTGCGGCTCTTGGCGAGTTCCTCCCGGAACACCTCGGTGACCGTATCCACGAGCCTTTGCTGGTCGACGGGGCGAAGTGGAAACTCGGTGTCCCGGGACCGGCCCAGTGTCGTCCCCGCCGTTGGACGGACGGCGCGAAACTGGACTTCGGTCGGCTCCAGCAGGATGTGGCGGTATGTGCTGATATTGATGTCCGGCTTGATCCAGGCTTCCTTCATGCCCGAGTCCCGCACGGGGACCATGCCGTCGTACGTGGGGCCATCGGCCTCGATCACCGGATTTGGCGCTGCGCAGGCCACCAGTGTCAGGCACAGGGCAAGAACCAGGATTTTCATGCGCCACATCCCGCCGGCTGCAGCCGGCATTCCGGTTTGTCGAATACCACCTGGACAGCGCTGATCGCCCGTTCCAGGAAACCGCCCTCGCAGTAGGCCAGGTACCACTCCCACCTGCGGATGAACTCGTCCGGATAGCCGAGCCGCCGGACTTCCTGGACACGGCGCAGGAAGCGCTCGCGCCAGATCTCCAGAGTGCGGGCGTAGTCGAGGCCGATGTCATGCAGTCCCGTGAGCTGGAGATCGGTGACGCGGCCGACCGACGAGAGAATGGCGGCCGCGGAGGGCAGGGCGCCGCCGGGAAAGATGTATTTCTGGATGAAGTCGACGGAGCGCCGGGCCGTCTCATAGTTCCGGTCAGCGATGGTTATGGACTGCAGCAGCATCCGCCCGGCCGGCTTCAGCCGCTCGCTGCACGTCCGGAAATAGGCGTCAAGGAATTTCAGCCCTACGGCCTCGATCATCTCGACCGAGACGAGTTTGTCGAAGGTGCCCGTCAGGTCCCGGTAATCGGCGCTGAGGACGGTGATGCGGTCGGCCAGGCCGGCCCTGCGTACGCGCTCTGTCGCGAACTGGAACTGGTTGGCAGAGATAGTCGTCGTGGTGACACGGCAACCGAAGTTCCGTGCCGCATGCACCGCAAGGCCGCCCCAGCCCGTGCCGATTTCCAGCAGGTGATCGCCGGGCTGCAGCTCCAGCTTGCGGCAGATCAGGTCCAGCTTGTGCAGCGACGCCTCCTCGAGTGAGGCGTCCTGTCGCGGGAAGACGGCCGACGAATACATCATCGTGGGATCGAGGAACAACCGGAACAGGTCGTCGCCCAGGTCGTAGTGGGCGAGGATGTTCCGCCGGCTGCCGGTGCGCGTGTTCCGGTGATACCAGTGCGCCAGCTTGAGCGCGAAGCCACTCAACCGGGCCAACCCGGACTCGAGCCGGTCCATGACCTCGCGGTTCCGGACCAGCAGCCGCACCACGCCGGGCAGGTCCGATACTGTCCACTTGCCCGCCATGTACGCCTCGGCAGCGCCAATCGTGCCGCCGGTGGCGATGTCCAGGTAGGCCGACAGGTCGTTGATACGCACCGACACATCGGGCGCCTTGTCTGGCACCGCAGAGGCGTCCGTCGCGCCAAACGTCCGGGTGCCGAACGCGTCGTGCAGGCGCAGCTGGCCCTCGACCAGTGACTGGAGCAGATCATGGACGCCGCGCCGGGCCAGGCGCACGGCGGCGCTGACAGACCCTGCGCTGAAGGCGGCAGCCGTCTCGTCAGGGGAGTCGTCAAGTGCTTCGTTCAGGTCGTTCATGCCGCCGCCTTGTCGCTGCTGCCGGGCCGGCCACCTTTCGACCCATGATCGTACACCGGCACCCGCTTGCGCCACAGCCGCAGCGCCTGCCAGTGGATCAGCGCAGTGAGCCGCAGCGTGGCCAGCGGATCAGTGGCGAGGACCCGCGCCAGGGAACCCGCGGTGATCGCCTGGCGCCGGAAGCTCAGGTGAGCGTCGAACTGGCGCCGGCCCTGGCGCCAGTTCTCGAGAGCCAGCGCGAGATGCTCACCCGGTGGTGCCAGGCGGCACCGGTAGTCCATGTCCATGGGCAGGAACGGCGACACGTGGAAAGACTTGGCAAAGTCGAACCGGTAGCCGCCATTGGCGATCGGTGCGCCGCGCGTAAGGACATAGGGGTGCATTTCGCGCCACGGCATGTTGCTGACCTCCAGGACGACCGCTTCCAGTTGTCCGTCGGCGGCATGGCAGTAGTAGGCGGAAAGCGGATTGAAGCCGTAGCCGAAGTAGCGCAGGTGGGTGAGCAGGCGGACAGGGCCCGCCGGGCGGAAACCGGCCTCCCGCTGGACCAGGTCCCGGATGCTCGCATCGAGTGGTTGCGCGATGTCACCGTAATGGTCGGCGCGCCGGAACCAGGCGGGCGCGGGGCGCCGGGCCGACCACAGCCAGAAGGGGTCGAGCAGTTCCGGCAGTTCTCCCAGGTCCACGTACAGCATGGCGATGCCGTAGCGGAAAGCGTGCCGGACGGGCGCGAAGCGCCGGTGGCTAACGTGTCCCTGATAAATACAGCTGTGCATTGGCCGTTGCGTCCGTAACCGGTCGGAGCTGTTTGCCGAGCGCATTGCAGAGGGCAATGGCGCTGCGCACGCCGTCCTCGTGGAAGCCATAGCCCCAGTAGGCGCCGCAATACCAGGTGCGCGATACACCGTTGATCTCGGCCTGGCGTTGCTGGGCCCTCAGGCTTCCCGCGTCGAAGAACGGGTGACTGTAGGTCTGCCGGTGCACGATGGTGCGCGGGTCCACTGCCTCCTCACCGTTCAGCGTGAGCAGGAACTGGCGGCGCGTGGGCAGCCTTTGCAGGCGCGTGAGGTTGTAGGTGACGGACACGCGGCTCGTCGCCGTCGCGCCGTCCCGGTGACAGTTCCAGGCCGCCCACGCGCGGCGTCGGCGCGGCAGCAGTCGGTTGTCCGTGTGCAGCACGGCGTCGTTATCGTGAAAAGTAATCGCACCCAGGACCTCCCGCTCCGCGCTCGTGGCGTCCTCAAGCAGGGCGAGGGCCTGGTCACTGTGGCAGGCCATGATCACCTGGTCATACTCGGCGGGCGGACGTCCGCGGGCCTTTACCACCACCCGGTCCGGGTGGCGCCGGACCCATTCCACGGGCGTGTCCAGCTGCAGGCGGTCGCGGAGCGGACGAAGCAGCGCGCGAACGTACTCCCGTGAGCCGCCCGTGACCGTCATCCACTGGGGCCTGCCATCGACCTGCAACAGGCCGTGATTCCGGAAGAAGCGGCCAAAGTGACTGGCGGGAAACGCCAGGATGCGGGCCGGCTCCGCCGACCAGATGGCTCCGGCCATCGGCAGCAGGTAGTCGTCCACCATCCGGCCGCGGAAATTGCGTGCGGCCAGGAACTCGCCGAGGCTTGTGGACGGCTCGGCGGCCACCAGCGCGTCCGCGAGCCCGTTGAAGCGCAGGATGTCCCGGATCATCCGGTGGAAAGAGGGCCGCAGGGCGTTCCGGCGCTGCGCGAAGATGGCGTCGAAGGTGTTGTCCCCCCGGTACTCCAGGCCGCTGTCGCTGCAACGGAAGCTGAAGCTCATGTCGCTGGGCTGGTAGGCCACCCCGAGGTCCTTGAGCAGGGCGGTGAACAGGGGGTAGGTTTTTTCGTTGAAGACGATGAAGCCGGTATCAATGGCGAGGCGTTGCCCGTCCATTGCTACCTCCACCGTGTTGCTGTGCCCGCCCGGATGACCCTGGGCCTCGAAGAGGGTCAGTTCGCAGCGGGAGGCCAGTTGCCTGGCCGCGTAAAGACCGGAAATGCCGGTACCGATGATTGCAACCCGCACGCGCAAGAAATCCCTGTGACTTGTTCCCAGTGGTACGGGATACGTGCCCGGATGCAATTCGGATTCAAGTTCCTGCCGGCGCCCGCCCGGTGCGAATACGCTATAGGCTTGTCTCGCGGCATACAGCGGAGTGACAGCATGATCAGGTGGGCGGACGTTGGTTTCAGGGCGGTGGCACTGGCGGCCGTCGCGGGACTGGCAGCCTGCGGCGCGGCGCCGACCCCACTGGCAGACCTCAATGCATCCTACGAGCGGGCACTGGAGCGCACCGCTCCGGCTGCCGTGACCCTCGCACCCGGATCAGCGCAGGAGCGGCAGGCCTTCGACCGCCTGCAACGTTATTTCGACGGGATGACGGCAGCGTCCGTGCAGGAGCAGACTGCCAGCGTCTATGCCCCCGGGGGCTATCTCAACGACACGCTGGTCGGCATCGACGGCGCCGACCGGATCCGGGCGTATTTCAGCCACACCATGGAGCGGACGCGTCTGCTGAAAGTCGCGTTTCTGGAGCGGGCCCCGGTTGGCACCGACTGGTACGTGCGCTGGAGAATGACCGTCGCTGCGGATGGTCTCAATGGCGGCAGCGAGGTGGTTACCTATGGCATGAGCCAGCTGCGCTTCGACGCGGCCGGCCGGCTGCTGATTCACAAGGACTTCTGGGACGCGGGTTCCGGCCTGTACGAGCAGCTGCCTGGCATTGGCAGTGTGGTCCGGCGCGTACGCGGGGCCGTTGAGGCGCAAGCCCGGTGAGCGTGCTCATCGAACTCTGCGAGCGGGGGCTCATCCCCGATCCGCTCACGCGCCTCGGCATGCGGCGCCTGATGTCCCAGCGGCTGGCCGCCGAGTCTGCCGACCGTGGCGAACGCGAGTTCGAACAGTGGCGCCGGCGCCTGACCGGACTGCGGCAGAGTCCGGTGGCCATCGAGACGGACCGGGCGAACGAACAGCATTACGAGGTGCCGGCCGCTTTCTTCCAGAGCGTGTTGGGGCCGCACCTGAAATACAGCTGTTGCTGGTATGGCGACGGCGCGGTAACGCTCGGTGAAGCGGAACAAGCCATGCTGCGGCTCACTGCCATCCGGGCCGGGCTCGCCGATGGCCAGCGCTTACTCGAGCTTGGTTGTGGCTGGGGCTCCCTCACGCTGTGGATGGCGGCGCAGTTTCCGCACAGCCATGTCACGGCCGTCTCCAATTCGGTGTCCCAGCGGCAGTTCATCCAGGCCCAGGCCCGCGAGCGCGGGCTGTCCAACGTGAACGTGATCACGGCGGATGCCAACGTATTTGCGACGAACGACCGCTTCGACCGGGTGGTCTCGGTGGAAATGTTCGAACACGTGCGCAACTACGCCACCCTGATGGAGCGCATCGCGGGCTGGCTGGAACCGGATGGCAGGCTTTTCGTGCACATCTTCTGTCACCGGTCCCTGATGTATCCCTTCACCGTTGACGGCGACACGGACTGGATGGCCCGGTATTTCTTCACCGGTGGCCTGATGCCGGCGGAGAACACGCTGCTCAATTTCCAGCAGCACCTGACGCTCGAGGACCAGTGGCGCGTGTCCGGCACGCACTACCAGCGTACCGCCAACGACTGGCTGGCGAACCAGGATCGCGAGCGGGACGCCGTGCTGGCCCTGCTGGTAGCGACTTACGGGCCGGACGGGGCGGCCCGCTGGTTCCAGCGCTGGCGGATGTTCTTCATGGCCGTCGCGGAATTGTTTGGCTACGCGGGTGGCACGGAATGGCTGGTGGGTCACTACCGTTTCAGCCGATAATCGGGGCATGTTGCCGCTGGCGCTGTCTGGCCTCGCGACCACCGCAGGACTGATGTTCGCGGCCTGGCTGATGAGTATCCCGCTGCGGAACGTGGCGATCGTCGATGTCTTCTGGAGCCTGGCCGTGGCGGGCGCCGGCCTCACCTGGCTGGTGCAGGCCTGGGTACTCCAGGCGGAGGCAAGTCCGCGTGGCGGGCTCGCGGTCCTGCTGGCCGTGCTGTGGGCGGCCCGCCTCGCACTGCACATCTTTTGGCGCGCCCGGGGCCGACCAGAGGATCGCCGCTACCGGGAGATTCGCGCACGGAACGAGCCGGGCTTTGCCTACAAGAGTCTCTACCTCGTATTCGGCCTTCAGGCCCTGCTCGCCTGGGTAATCGCCATGCCGCTCTTTGGCGCGACTCTGGACCCGCGCCCACTCGGTACCCTCGACGCTGGCGCGGCGCTGTTGTGGCTGGCCGGCTTCCTGCTCCAGGCCATCGCCGACTTCCAGATGGCCCGCTTCCAGCGGGGCCCGGCAGCCGAGAACGCGGTCATGGACAGGGGCCTGTGGCGCTACAGCCGCCACCCCAACTATTTCGGCGAGGCGCTGATGTGGTGGAGCCTATGGCTGATCGCCGCCGCGGGCGGCGCGTGGTGGACCGGCATAGGTCCGCTCCTCCTCACCGTCCTGCTTCTCAAAGTCTCCGGCGTTGCCCTGACCGAAAAGGACATCGCCAACCGCCGGCCCAAATACCGGGACTACATCCGGCGCACCAGTGCCTTCGTCCCGCTTCCACCCCGCTGAAGGAGAATCCCGATGGTCCGCGAAGTTTTTTCTGCTGTCGTCCTGTCGGGGTGGTGCGCCACCGCGCTGGCCGGGCCTTCGCTGTGCGCCGATGCTGCGCAGACCGCGACCGTGCGGGCGTTCTATGCAACGGCTACCGTGCCGCCAACCTTCATGGCGGCCACGAAGTTGTCGCTGCCCGAAGCCATCGTGGCGAGCGCGCTCGTCGGCAAGCAGACCGTCGGCACAACCGGGGCCGGCTTCGACAAGGTGTGGACGTCGCTCCAGGCCTGGGACGACGCGACCGTCGTCCTGGTCAAAGGTGCCAATGTGATGGAGGTGCGGGGCCGGATTCCACCGGGTGCTCCGTCCACCAGGAGCCAGTTCTTCAATCTGAAGCAGGAGGGCGCCGGCCTTGGGGGTCACCTGCGACCCGATGAGCTGGGGGCCATTTATGCCATCGATGTTGCCGGTGCTCAGGGCCCCGTGCGGGGCATCACCTTCGTGGACGCAGCGGGTGAAAGTCTCTTTGGCGTCTATGTACCGGAGGCCGCCGAACCGAAGCCGGCGCTGGTGGCCCAGTTCGAGAAGACCCGAGCCGTGATCGCCGCGCTGGCGCGCGTCTGCCCCTCACCCGGCTCGGGCGGGTGACGCCGGCGAATTCCGTATTGTCCCTGTGGGCGCGGCTCGCCGGCGTGCCTGGTGGCCGTTGGCTTTTCAGCCGACTGATCTGTCTCAAGGCGCCCTATTTTTCGTCGGTGCGGCCACGATTCGTCGCGCTCCGCGCCGGCTACTGCGAGGTCTCCATCGGCAAGCGTCGCGCGGTCACAAACCACCTGGGCACGGTCCATGCTATCGCGATGTGCAACATGGCGGAGCTGGCCGCCGGCATCATGTCGGAAGCGACCGTGCCGGCCACCCACCGCTGGATTCCCAAGGGCATGACGGTCGAGTACCTGAAGAAGGCCGAGACGGATCTGCGAGCCATTGCGCAACTCCCGGTGCTGCCTGAATTTGACGCCGCGGCGGTACTACCCGTTGCGGTCAGCGTGACCGACACCCGCGGTGAGCAGGTGTGCCGCGCCGTCGTCCATATGTGGGTTTCACCGAAGAAGTCCACGCATGTTCGGCCTGATTGACCCGCTGAACAGCCGCGTCGCCGCCGCGGCCAGTGGCCGGAACGTGCTCCTCGTGTTCGTGGCGGCCGCCGTGGTGTTCTCGCTCTTCAACAGCTGGCTGGTACCCGCCTTCCAGGCGGCAACCGGCGGCATGTACCCGATCGACATGAGTTTCCCGACCACGCCGGCGGTGATCTACGACGAGTACAGTCGGTATACGGAGCAGTCCCGCCAGATCTACCACTGGTTCGTACTCGTCGATTTCATCTGGCCGCCGCTGCTCGCGACGTTCTTCGCCATCGCCTGGACCTGGCTCGCCCGGCGCAGCAACTCCACACTGCCGCAGCGGATGATCGCTGCGGGCGTCCTGTTGCTGCCGTTTGCCGAGGCGCTGCTCGATCTGCTGGAGAACGCGGGATTTCTGACGCTGCTGGAGGCCTATCCAACGCGGCACATGGCACTGGCCTGGGCGACGAGCCTCGTGAAGCACACCAAGCTTGTGCTCTACCTTCTCTGCTGGCTGGTGATGCTGCTGTTCCTCTGGCTCTCGGCAGCCAGCGCGTTGCCTGGCCGTCAATCGCGAATGTAGCAAAATGAACGACCGTTCCATGTACAGGTTGCCGACTGCGCCCTTGCCGATTAGCGGAGTTCTGGACGACGGGTTCCGCTTATTTCGGGCCGTGTGGAGACCGTTGCTGCCCATCTCCGTGGTTGCCGCGCTGATCAGTGACCTGGGGCAGGGGCTGTTAGCCGGCCTGATGGACGTTAAGCCCGGGGAGCTCCCCACCGGACCGTTGCTCGGCACGGGGACCATCGGCTCGATCGCGGTGATCTTTGTCCTGTCCGTCGTTTCCTGGGCCGTCTTGCTGGCCGGTATCGACCAGTCCGCGCGTACCGGCAGATCCCCGATTCGGGACGCACTGGGCATTGGCATCCGCCGATCGCCTGCTGCTTTGGCGACGGCGATTTTGGCCACCCTGGCGCTGGTGGCCGGCTTCGTCCTGCTGGTGATTCCCGGAATGTACCTGATGGTGGTGCTGTATCCCGTTTTCATCCTGCCAATTGCCGAGCAGCTTGGCCCGTGGCGCAGCATGCAACGGGCCTACGATCTCGTGACGGGATCCTGGTGGCGGACCGCCACGGTAATTACGGTCCTTGGCCTGGTCGTTGTTGCGGTATTTGCGCTTGCATCCGTCCTGGGTGGCCTGGCGGCGGTCCCGTTCATCGACAACGACAATGCCGAAGCGGCGCTCGAGGTCGCCCTGGTGGTACAGGTCGTAGTGTCGCTGCTCCTGTCGCCGCTGCTTCCTCTGCCGTACTGCATGATGTACGCGCTATATACGGACTTGCGCCTTCGCAAGGACGGCGCGGACTTGTTGGAGCGGGCGGCAGCCGCCCGGGTCTAGCCGAGTAGCGCCTTCAGGGCTGTCCGCAATTGTTCATCGCCGGTCCCGTCACCGCCTACCGCCGGCCGCCCGGCTCCGTCCAGCACCCTGAGCGCCAGATCGCGGCGGACTGTCGGTGCCAGCTGCGGCCATCGCTCAAGCAAATCCCCGATCAGTTCGGTGTCGGGCACTGGAGGCCCGGTCTGCCCTGACGGCTGGCGCGCGGCCGCGCGGGGGGTGGTGTCCGGCATGTTGACCAGCACGGTACCTGCCGCGAGGTCACCGATGCGGACCGAGTCGCGAGTCAACATCGTTGAGAGCAGTCCAACCGTGTAGACGATCGGGAAGGAATCGATGAGCCGGAAGGCGTTCCGGATGAGGATGGCGGTGACCGAGGGTGGTCGACCGTCGCGCGCGACGACCCGCACACCGGCGTAGCGTTTCCCGGGGGTCTGTCCGCCCATGGCGAGTTCAATCGCTGGGTGATAGGCAAAGTAGATGAAGGCAGCCGGAAGGCCGAGTAGTTTTCCCGGCATATCCGTACCGCCCCAGGCACGTGACGCCAGAAAGGCGCCAACGACCCAGACCAAGGCCAGGCCGATGCGGACGTGCCAGTCGATGATGAAGGCGTAACTGCGCGCCCCGGGGCCGGCCAGCGGCAACTCGATGCCGATCCCCGCGACGATCATCAATCGTCGAGAATGAACGTTACCAGCATGTTCACCTGATACTCGACCACCTTTCCCTTGGTTACCCGGACGTGCTGTTCCTTGATCCAGGCGCTCCTGATGTTGCGCAGGGTCTTGTTGGCCCGGGCCAGGCCCTTGTGAATGGCTTCGTCGAAGCCCTTGGTGGACGTGCAGCTGATCTCGGAGACCTTGGCGACGGACATGTGGCGCTCCTTGTGTTGTTGGTTATGGGTTGTTGGTTATCGGGGCGATGTCGGTCCGAGGCTAGGCCGGGCCTTCCGGACTGTCAACGGGGGGCTGTCAACGCCGGACTCAACGCGCCTCCAGCACCACCACGCTGCGAGGCTGGCTGAGGTAGCGGGGCGCGGTCCAGGGTTGTTGGGCGCCCCTTGCTACCACGTCCCAGGGAGACTCCCGCGCGGTATCAACCGCCAGGTGCCACCGCCGCCCGGGAATCGGCGGCAGTCCCACCGATTCGCTGCGGTCCGACATGTTCACCAGGACGTGGAGGTCCTCTTCAGTTGGTGTGCACCCCGCGAGAGTGAACGCCAGATAGCGGGAATTGGCGCCCCACGGGGATTCGCCCGGCACGGCGGCATGCCACGCCACGTCGGGAATGTCCCGGCCCGGTTGCATCGCGCCGGTCAGGAAGTCGCGTCGCCACAGGCCCGGATGCCGGCGGCGGAGGGCAATGACCTGCCGGACGAAGTTCAGCATGTCGCCGTTGGTCTCGGTCAGGCGCCAGTCGAACCAGGACGTCTCGTTGTCCTGGCACCAGGCGTTGTTGTTGCCACCCTGGGTGCGAAGTACCTCGTCGCCGGCGAGGAGCATCGGCACACCTTGGGACAGCATCAGCAGTGCCAGGGCATTGCGCGCGTGCTGGTGGCGTAGCCGCAAAGTGGCCTCGTCGAGGGTGTCGCCCTCGGTGCCGCAGTTCCAGCTCAGGTTGTGCTCCCAGCCATCACGATTATCTTCGGCGTTGGCGTCGTTGTGCTTTTCCCGGTAGCTCACCAGGTCGTGCAGCGTGAAGCCGTCGTGGCAGGTGATGTAGTTGATGCTGTGCACGGGCCGCCGGTCGCTGGCCTCGTACAGATCGCTGCTGCCCGCGAGGCATGTGGCGATCTCGCCCGTCATTCCAGGGTCACCCCGGAGAAAGCGCCGCAGGGCGTCCCGGTAGCGGCCGTTCCACTCGCTCCAGCCATGGCCCGGAAAATTTCCCACGTGATATAGCCCGGC
>JBDSWH010000118.1:0-5126 GCA_039926785.1 Gammaproteobacteria bacterium | reverse complement strand
TCCGCCCCCGATCCAGGTTGAGCCACGGGAACGGCGAGCGGTAATCGAGCTCTGGCACGATGATCGCGTCGTCCTCGAGGGCGCCGTCCAGTTCGGCCGAGACGCGCTCCCAGGACATCGGACTCGCGTTCCAGGTGGCCTGGGCGTCGGCCTTCCGGCGGGCGTCCGCCTGGGCCTGGGACTGCTTCGCCGCTGCGAGCCGCGGGCCCGAAATCGCGGCCAGGCGTTCGGCCGTGGCCAAGCCCTGGACCGCATTGCGAAGGGCCACCAGCGTCTCCTTCATTCCCGCAGCAATGGCGACATCCGTGGGGTACGTGTTGGCGATCTCCTGGTACTCGATGCGGGCGTGGACCAGGCGGGCCTTCCTCGGCGGCGGCGACGCAAACACGGTCGGGTCCGGCATGGGCCCGCCGAGATTGATGAACAGGTCCGTCTTCGCCAGATCGCGGGGCAAGCCGAGCCCGTAGAACCCGGCAAACAGCGGACTCCGGAATGGAAAATCACTGTAGACGCTGTAGCCCTGGGCAACGGACGCTCCCGTGAGTTCGGCAAGGGCGATCAAATCGTCGGTCGCACCGGCCCGCGTGATCTCGGCACCGGCGCACAGCAGCGGCGACTTGGCCTCGATGAGCCAGCGCGCCGTCTGCTCGATGAGTTCGGGCTTGGGCTGCATCTCAAGGGGCACGTTGAAACGCGACTGGGGATAGATGGTCTGCTTGACGTTCTTCATTCCCAGGAGATCCAGCGACATGCGCACGTGCACCGGCCCCCCTGGTGGGGTCTGCGCAACCTTGAGGCCGCGGCGGATCATCTCTGCGATCTGCCGCTCGTTGCGCAGTTCCCAGCGCCACTTGGTGAACGCCACCATCGACTCCAGCCAGTTGTCCATCTGCTGGAAGCCGTTGCGGCCCTCGGCAGTCGTACTGGTCGAATCCGCCAGGACGAGGATCGATGAGCGATCCTTCCAGGCGTTGTAGAGGTTGTTCATGGTGCTGGGCACGGCGACGCCCGGCACGATGAGCACTGACGGCTGGTTGGTGGCCAGCTCGTAGCCGTGGGCCATGCTTGTGGCCTGGGACTCGGCCAGGGCGAGGATCATCTGCGGGTCGGGCCGCAGTGTCAGTGCATCGAAGAATGCCGACATGCCGGTTGCGGTGGTGCCAAAGACGTATCTGATACCGGCGGCACGCAGCGTCTCGACGAGCACCTCGGCACCCGTGCCGGTGAAGGCAACGCCATCCGCCGGCGGCGGCACCTGCGCACTCGCCGCGTTGGCGAGCAGCGCATTGACGGCGGGGGTGCTCAGGCCCAGCGCCGCCAGCCCCGTCCCGAGGTCACGACGGGAAATCTCCCGGTCCAGAAACCGCATCAGCAAATCCCGCATCGCATGGCCCTCCGTTCCGACGGCCGCATGATAATCGGTTAAGGTGTGTGCCAAGGAGGCACCGATGACTCGCCAAGGTTCGCTGGTCCGCCTGGCCAACCCCCGGACACGCATCCTGAACGGGAGCGCCGCGCTGTTTGTGGCCCATGGATTCGAGAACACCAGCGTGGAGCAGATCCTGGTGGCCACCAGTGTTGCCCGCAGCAGCTTCTACCGGTTCTTTGCCAACCGGGAAGAGGTGCTCGCCAGCATCATCCGGCCCGTGTTCATCACCGGCCAGTCACATCTGGACCGCATTACCGCTCGGAATGCCCGCGGTGTGCTGCACGGCATCTTCGCGACCTATCTCGACCTGTGGGCCTCTGGCCCGGATGCGCTCCGGCTGTCAACCCGCACCGGCGGTGTGCATTTCGAGCTCTTTCGCGACCTGCACATGCCGTTCCGGGAAAAGATCACAGCGCTCCTGCGATTGATCGAGAGCGAGGGCAGCCTGCTAAATGCGAGTGCAGAACTTACCGCGCGACTCATCGCCCGGACCGCGGTGCCGGTGCTGGAGGTTTACCACCGCGACCCCAGGTTCGAGTCACTCTTTCGCGCCACCATGGGCGGCCTGCTGCTGCGCCCGCAGGTTGCCCCGGGCCCGTGGCCGTAGCGCCGGATCCGGCCGGCGCCCGGCTCGGCCCGTTCTGGCTGAGTCCGGGTGTAACCCGCAGTCATGCCACCACCTTGCTGTTCGGTGCGCTCACCACCCTGAGCCTGGTCACCTTTGTCACGGCGGCCCAGCCCTACCTGTTTGCCATTCTCGCCATTCCGCAGGAAGAGCAGGGCTCTCTGGCCGGCTTGCTGGTGAGCCTGCAGGAAGGCACTCAGGTGCTCATTGCCGGATTGGTCGGGGCCCTTTCCGATCGCACGGGGCGGCGGGTGGTGTATGTGGCCGGGCTTGCCTTCACGGCGCTGTCGTTCGTCATCTACCCGCTGGCCGCCTCCGAACTCGAGCTGATCCTCTACCGGATCCTTTACGCCGTTGGAATGACGGCAGCGACCGTAATGATGTCCACCTGCTTTGCGGAATACACCCAGGACACGTCCCGGGGGCGGTGGATGGGGCTGGTAGGCGTGTTCAATGGCCTCGGCGTCGTGCTGATGGCCACCGTCCTCGCCAAACTCCCCCTCTGGCTCGGGGAACACGGTTACGACGCCGTCAGTGCCATTCGTTACACCTTCTGGATCTTCGCCGGCGTCACGCTGGGCCTCGCCGCGTTTCTGCGGGCCGGGCTGCAGGGTCACGTCCCCGCGCCGGGACGCCCGCGCCTGACCCTTCTCAAGCAGTTGCGAGGTGGCTGGGCAGCCGCCCGGGACAATCGGCGGATTGCCCTGGCCTACCTCCTCGCTTTTGCGTCCCGGGGCGACCTGGTGATCATCACGACATTCACCTTCCTGTGGGTGTTTCAGGCCGGCGTCGACGCCGGCCTGACGCCGGGTGCGGCGACGTCCAAAGCCGGAATGATTTTCGGCCTGGCCCAGGGCATGGCATTGCTCTGGTCGCCCGTGATGGGGATGATCCTCGATCGGGTACCCCGGCTCACGGGCGTGTGCCTGGCGTTCGCCCTCGCCGGACTCGGTTATTCTGCCCTGGGCCAGGTGACGGACCCCTTTGGCCCGTGGATGTTGCCGGCCGCCATGGCGGCCGGCATTGGCGAGGCCAGCGCCGTGGTCGCCGCGGGCGTGCTCATCGGCCAAGAGGCCCCGCCGGCCACGCGTGGCACGCTGATCGGGGTTTTCGGCCTCTGTGGTTCACTTGGTATCGTATGCCTCACGTACGCTGGCGGCCTGGTGTTCGACGCCGTGGGGCGCAGTGCGCCTTTCGTCATGATGGGCTTCGTCAATTTCGCGGTGCTGGGCGTCGCCCTGTGGGTACGCCGGGGTGCGGCCACTGGTCCGACGGGCATCGCCGTCGTCGCAGGAGTTTCACGGTATGTTGATTAACCAATGGTATGCGTTGTGCGAGTCCGCCAGTGTCACTGACAAGGCGGTCGGCGTCCGCGCGCTGGGTCAGCAACTGGTGGTGTTCCGTGACGACCAGGGCAAGGCGCGGGCACTCAGCAATGTCTGCGTGCACAAGGGCGGGTCGCTCTGCCATGGCGAGGTCGTGGCCGGTACGGTGCAGTGCCCGTACCACGGCTGGCGCTACAACGGGAATGGCGAGTGTGTTGCCATTCCATCCCTCGCACCGGATCGGCGCATCCCGGGACGCGCCCGCGTGGATGCCTATCCCGCGGTCGAGCACTGGGGTCTGGTCTGGGCGTTTCTTGGTGACCTGCCAGAAAGCGAGCGGCCACCCCTGCCCGACTTCTTCCCCGAGTACGACGAGTACTACCCGGCGCAGCTGGCTGGGCAACCGTCACCGTGGCGCTTCGTGCGGGGCATCGCGCAATTTGACTGCAACTGGGTCCGCGCCATCGAGAATGGCGTCGATCGGGGGCACGCCGTATTCGTCCACGAGGACTTCGGCAATCCCCAGAATCCGGTGGTCCCCGACTACACGGTCGAAGAACGGGATAACCGCCTCTACTCCTCGTCGCTGCGCAAACCCCTGAACAAGCGCGGCGAGTGGCGCGACGTGATCCCTGACGAGCGGTCGGAGCGCAAGACGGAAGTCCAGATCTTCGTGCCCGCTCCCAGCATCCGCATCCAGATGCACATGCAACCGCCAGTCACCCAGGTGATCGTAACGGCCTATACGCCTGTCGACGCGTACCACACCCGCATGCATTTCATCCACGCGCGCAACTTCTACACCGAGGAGAAGCATGATGCGGATGCCCTGCGTCGGGTGCTGCTGGTGTTCGGCGAGGATGCGGCCGTGATCAATCACCTGCAGCCGGCCCGGGTCCCGCCCCTGCTGAGCGACGAACTTCTGATCCAGGCGGACCAGCACGGGACCTTGTTCCGCCGCCAGGTCAAGGCAGCGGAGGCCAGGGGCCAGGCCATCGATCACTTGGGGATGCAGGGGGAGGACGACTACGCCCGCGTGATTCCCGGTCCCCGCCGGCGCGAGGACCCAAAGAACTGGGTGCTGCGGCCCGTCCTGATGCAAACTCCTTCGCCCGGGGAGCACGGGATTCCGGAGGCCCCAAACCGCGCCTCCTGACCGGCGCAGACGTCATACTTGTATGACCTTTCGACCCGGTGCAGAATCGGTTAACAAGAACTTGCGAGTTGTGGGGACAACGCAAGCATGACGGTATGTCCCCGTAACTGAATTTCCGCACGCTACCCGACCCGGTCGATCCAAGGAGCACAACATGGCGCAGTCCCGCAGCGGTTTACTGATAGCCGCAGCATTCACTCTGGCCGGTGGTTCACTGGCCACCCTCGCCCCCACGACTGGCTGGGCGCAGGTGGAAGAAATCATTGTGAGCGCGCGGAAGCGGGATGAGAGCATCCAGGACGTCCCGATCGCCATCAACGCCATCTCCGGCGAGGAACTGGAACGGAAGGGACTGAACAGCCTCGCGGACATCACCAAGGGCTTGTCGTCGGTCGAATTCGACGAAGGCGCGTCGAAAAGCGACACCCGTATCACCATTCGCGGCCTGTCACCGACGCGGGGCCGGCAGAATGTCGCCGTTCTGGTCGATGGCATCGACGTCTCGACCGAGGCGATCAGCAACTCCGGCGGTGGCGTACTGCTGAATACCCGGTTGGTGGACATCCAGCGCATCGACGTGCTCAAGGGCCC
>JBDSWH010000117.1:0-5045 GCA_039926785.1 Gammaproteobacteria bacterium | reverse complement strand
GCACTATCGGGCTGGACGATGTTGAAGAGGCGCGTGACGACTGACGCAACACCATCGAAATGGCCGGGCCGAAACTGGCCGCACAGGATTTCCGACAGGCCGGGAACCGAAACGACGGTGCCGACCTGCTCCGGGTCCGGATAGACCTCATCCACCACCGGCGCGAAGAGGACGTCCACTTTCGCCCGCGTCAGCTGCCGCCGGTCTTCGTCCAGCGTTCGGGGGTAGGCGGCAAAATCCTCGCCCGGTCCGAACTGGGTGGGATTGACGAAAATCGAAACCACGACCCGGTCGGCGACTCCACGGGCAACCTCCACCAGGCTGAGGTGGCCTGCATGGAGGTTACCCATGGTCGGTACCAGCGCCACGGTTTCATCGAATCCGCGCCAGCTACCGAGATTTTCCCGGAGGCTTGCAATCGTGCGTACGGTTTTCAAGGTCAGGAGAAGCAGTGCTCAGGCGCGGGATAACTGCGGTCCTTGACCGCGGCCACGTAGGCCTGGAGCGCTTCGAGCGGCGACGCGCTTCCCTGCATGAAGTTGCGCACGAACCGGGGCAACCGCCCCTGGGTGATGCCGAGCATGTCGTAAAGGACCAGTATCTGCCCATCCACGCCCGGACCCGCCCCGATACCGATCACCGGCACGGTCACGGCGTCGCGCACGGCCTGGCCAAGTTCGTTCGGTACGCACTCGAGAAGGAGGATGTCGGCACCGGCCTGCTCCAGCGCCACCGCGTCTTCGAGCATCTGCTCCGCGTGCGCCTGGTCCCGGCCCTGGACCTTGAAGCCGCCGATCTTGTGTACGGACTGGGGCCGCAATCCCAGGTGGGCGCAGACGGGAATATCGTGGCCAGCGAGGTGCTCGACGATCTTCACCTGGCTCGCGCCACCTTCCAGCTTGACCATCATCGCGGCGCCTTCCTGCATCAGGCGCACGGCATTCTCCAGTGCCTGGGTCGGATTCGTGTAACTCATGAAGGGCATGTCGGCCATCAGGAACGACCGACCGAGTCCGCGCCGGACAATGCGGGAGTGGTAAATGATGTCCTGCACAGTGACCGGCACCGTGGTGTCGTGGCCCTGAACGACCATGCCGACCGAATCCCCGACAAGCACCAGATCGGCACCCGCACGATCCACCAGCAGGGCAAAGCTGGCGTCGTAGGCCGTCAGGCAGGCGATGGGCTCACCCGCCGCCTTCATGGTCCGCAAGGTCGAGATGTTGACCGGCGCTTCCGGCAGGTCCCGTTGCTGCAGTTGTTTGTACATGATTGCTAGGCGAAGGCGGAGGCCAGCGGGTTGAAGAAGTGCCGACCGCTCCGGATCCGTCCGATTTCCTCGAGAAGCAGCCCGAAGTGGGCGTCATTATGGACCGGGTCGATCACGGCCGCATTCACGATGAGCAATGGCGCGGCATCGTAATCATGGAAATACCGGGCATACGCCTCGGCCAGACGCTCCAGGTAGCGCCGCCCGATTCGCTGTTCGAACTCGATGCCACGCCGTGCAATGCGAAACAGCAGCGTATCGACGGGAGCCTGGAGGTAGACCACGAGATCCGGGGGCGGTGCTTCGAAGGCCAGTGACTCGGCCACCTTGTCATACAGGTCGAGTTCGGCCTGATCCAGATTGATCTCGGCAAAGAGCCGGTCCTTGTTGATCAGGAAGTCGGATACCCGGGTTTCGGCGAAGATGTCGGTCTGCCTCAGCTGCTCGATCTGCTGGACCCGCTGGAACAGGAAGAAGAGCTGGGTGGGCAACGAAGCGCCGCGGGGGTCCCGGTAGAATCTCTCGAGGAACGGATTGGATTCCGGCTGCTCCAGCAGCAGTTCGCCATCCAGCGAATCCGCCAGCCGACGGGCCAGGCTCGTCTTACCGACGCCGATGGGGCCTTCTATAGCAATGTAGCGGGAACTGCCCATGCATTGTTCTACTTCTTCTTGTGCTTAGTTCAGGGCTGCCGCGAGACGCCACACCGGACCCAGCCCCGGGATGCTCAAGCCCGGCGCGATCTCCAGGAGCGGGAACAATACAAAATTTCTCGTCGCGATGCCCGGATGTGGCAGGACCAGCGACGCCGTATCCATCACCACATCCCCCACCACCAGCAGGTCGAGGTCAATCCGGCGAGGACCCCACCGCACGCCAGCGCTGCGGTCCCTTCCCTGGCGCCGTTCAATGGCCAGCAATTCGTCCAGCAAACGGGCGGGTGGCAGCCTGGTGAGCAGGCCAGCTACGGCATTGACGAAATCAGGCTGCGGCTGGGGGCCGAGCGCAGGGTTCCGCCAACTTGCCGAACAGACAATGCGGCGGGTTTCGGGTAATCCGCATAGCGCATCGAGGGCGGCACGAACCTGCTCCTCCGGCGCATCCAGGTTGCTGCCGACGCCCACGTAAGCGGGCACCCAGCGCGTGCCGGCCATTACCGCCGTCTCAGACAGCCTGTTGCGCGGAACGGGATCGCTGGGGGTCGCGGCCACCCGAGCGGCCGCCATTGAACTCCCGGCGCTGCTCGTCGGGCGACAGGGTCTGAACCCGGGTCCACCAGTCGGCCAGCTCCGCCGGTACGTCGCCCAGTTCCGTGCGCAGCACGAGGAGGTCATAAGCAGCGCGGAAGCGCCGATGCTCGAGCAGGACCGACGCCCGGCGGCCCTGTCGGCGGTTGAATCTTGGCTGCAACTGCAGCATTTCCCGCATGGGCACGGAGAACCGGCGCGGGAGCGTAATCCGCGCAATCTGCTGCTCTGTGATTTCGACGCCGGCGTCGATCAGCGCCTGCACTTCCGACATGGAGCGCTGCCGGCGCAGTTCGTTGGCGCGCGCCTCGACTGGCCCCCAGAGGAAGACGCCAAAAAGGAACATCGGCGTCACCGGCTGGCCCTCTGCCACCCGCTGGTCGGTATTGGCCAGGGCGCGCTCGATGAACCGGTTACGGCGACCGCCGGCATCGCCTGCGGAAACATCCGCCAGCAGCCAGTCGGCAGTGGCCGGGAACAGATGCTCGAAGAGGCCGTGCTCACGCAGGCGCCGGTAACCTTCCAAGGCATGGCCGGTCTCGAACACCTTTAGAAACTCATCGAACAGCCGGGCTGCGGGGACGCTGTCGATAAGCCGGCCGAGACCCGCCATGGGCTGAGCGGCCTCGGGGTGAATCGCCAGGTCGAGCTTGGCTGCAAGCCGGACGGCGCGGATCATACGCACGGGGTCTTCCCGGTAGCGCGTCTCGGGATCGCCGATCAGACGGATCGTGCGCGCCTCGATGTCGCGCATGCCGTTCACGAAGTCCCAGATCGAGTAATCCGCGATGTTGTAGTAGAGCGCGTTGACAGTGAAGTCACGGCGCCAGGCGTCTTCTTCAATGGAGCCGAAGGAGTTGTCTTTGATAATCCGGCCCGCGGCGTCGAGGATTTGCCTGTCCTCGCTTTCGAGGTCCTCGTTACCAAGGCCGCGGAAGGTCGCCACCTCGACGATTTCGTCCCGGAACCGCACATGCACGAGACGGAAGCGTCGGCCGATCAGCCGCGCATTACCGAATAACGCCCGGACCTGCTCGGGACTGGCATCCGTGGCGATGTCAAAATCCTTGGGCTGGCGACTGAGAAGCAGATCGCGCACGCCGCCGCCGACAATAAACGCCTGATACCCGCCGTCCTTCAGGCGGTAAAGGACCTTGAGGGCATTCCGGGAAATGTTCGCGCGGGAAATATTGTGATCTGACCGGGAAATGACGCGGGGCGAATCCGCGGCCGCCTCAGGACCGGTCGAAATGGGGTGGGTCAAAACTGCATCCGGCTTGAGCCAACGGCAAGGGTGCCTATAATAGCAGCCCCGCTACGGCGGCACATTCACGTCGGCTCCCTTCGTCTAGCGGTTAGGACGCGGCCCTCTCAAGGCTGAAACGCGGGTTCAATTCCCGCAGGGAGCGCCATGCCACCGCCCGAACTCAAGCCCTGCATGTCGTCTCTGCCCCATCCGGCCCCCGCCCACCACCATGCCCCGACGGCCGGGGTTGCCCGCCGCCTGGCTGCCGGGTGTTACGACGCCTTGCTGCTGGGCGCGCTGTGGATGATGGCCACACTGGCCATCGTGGCGCTTCGGGGCGGCGAGCCCGTCCCCGCGGGCCAGATCGGTTACCAGTTGCTGCTGCTCGGGACGGCCGGGCTGTTCTTCATTACATCGTGGCTTCGCGGCGGCCAGACGCTCGGCATGCGGGCATGGCGGCTCCGGGTCGAGCGGGAATCCGGCGAGTCCCTGGACGCCCGGACCGGGGTCGTCCGGTTCCTGGCCGGCCTGCTGTCCCTGGGTGCCGGGGGCCTTGGCCTGCTCTGGCTGTGGATCGACCGGGACGAACTCACCTGGCACGACCGGCTGGCGGGAACCCGGGTGGTCGTCCTGCCGAAGGAACACCGTTGAGCGCGAGGTTAGCCGGCAAGTACCCGCTCAGCGCGTGCGGCCGAGCACGACCGTCGTCGCAATCGCCAGCAGGACCGTTGGCAACAAGGCCGTGACTGCCGCGTTGAGGTTCCACACCTCTCCGCCGTCCGAAAGAGTCCGGCTGACGAGAAACCAGGCGAGGCCAATAGCCAGGCCGGCCAGCATTCGCGCCCCGGCTCCACCGGAGCGCAGGGGCCCCAGGACGAACGGCACCGCCAGTATGCACATCAGTGGAACCGCAAAACCCGATGCGATGCGGGTCCAGAACGAGACTTCATAGGTCCGGGCGTCGAGTCCGCTGCGCTTGAGGTACTGCACATAGCGCCACAAGGAGGCGCCGGTCATGGTCTCCTCGCGCACCTCAGTCAGGTCCAGCAGTTCGGGGTTGATGCCTTCGAGCGCCAGCGATTCGGGCACCCGGCTGGTCTCGATGGCCGTGGGCGTAAACCGGCTCTCCGCGTAGTTGCGCAGGAACCAGCGCCGATCGGGCTTGGCACGCACGGAGTCGGCCCGGCCTATTGCGGCCAGGGTCCCGTCGGCGGCGATCCGGAACACGAAGACATTGCCCGCGGGATGCGCCTCGCTCGGCGGCGTTACATTGAGGATCGTC
>JBDSWH010000116.1:0-7290 GCA_039926785.1 Gammaproteobacteria bacterium | reverse complement strand
CGGGTCGCTACGACGTGGCGGCGGCTCGCCAGCACCGTTGGGCCCGGGGCGACTGGCAACTGTTACCGTGGCTCCTGGGCAGGGGCGATGCAGCGCATGGCGAGCGACAATCCCGGACGCTGCCCCTGCTCGCCCGCTGGAAGATGCTGGACAACCTGCGGCGGACTCTCTCGGCACCTGCCGCGTTCGCCGCACTCGTGGCCGGGTGGCTGCTTCCCCTGCCCGTCGCACTCCTGTGGACCGGCTTCATTCTCGCGACCCTCGCACTGCCGGCGCTGCTGCCAGCGCTGGCATCCATCCTGCCGCGACACGCGGGGATCACGCCGCGCAGCCACTTCAGCGCTCTGGCCCGGGACTTCCGCCGGGCTGTGGGCCAGGTCCTGTTCCAGGTCGTCTTTTTACCGCATCAGGCCTGGCTCATGGCGGACGCGATCGGCCGCACGCTGTACCGGCTTGGCGTGAGCCACCGCAACCTGTTGGAGTGGATCACCGCGGAGCAGGCCGCACTGGACGCCAGGCCGGGTGTTGCCGCCACGTATCGAAAGATGTTGGGCAGCGTCGCTGCCGCGCTGGCCGCGGTGGTCGTCGCCGGCGTGGCCGGACGCCCGGGAGTATGGCTTGCCATCGCGTTCGCGACGCCCTGGCTCGCAGCCCCGGCATTGGCAGTCTGGATCAGTCGCAGCCGACCTCCGGGTCGCAGCGGCGAGGTCACTCCGGAGGATGCCCGGGAACTGCGCCTCATTGCACGCCACACATGGCGCTACTTCGAAACCTTCGTCACCGCCGGCGACCACATGCTGCCGCCCGACAACTTCCAGGAGGATCCGAATCCCGTACTGGCCCGTCGCACGTCCCCCACGAACGTGGGGCTCTACCTGCTGTCCATCGTCAGCGCGCGAGACTTCGGCTGGATCGGCACCGTTGAGGCGCTCGAGCGGATCGAAGCCACGCTCGCCACTATGGAACGCATGCAGCGCTTCCGGGGCCACTTCTACAACTGGTACGACACGCGGGATCTCCGGCCGCTTGATCCCCGGTACGTCTCGTCGGTGGACAGCGGCAATCTTGCGGCGCACCTGATCACCCTCGCCAATGCAGCCACGGAATGGACGCAGCTCCCGGTCACGCCGACGTGCCTCGCTGCCGGCGTGAAGGATGCACTCAGGCTGGCGCGGGCGGCGCTGGTGTTGATACCCGCGGGAGTACGCACGGGACCGGGCCTGTGGCGTGAACTCGAAGCCCAGTGCGGCCACCTTGTCGCCGCCCTGGACGACAACACCGTCCCGGGCGGCAGCCCCGCACAACTGCAGGCCATGGCACGGCACGCGGCGACCCTCGTGGATATTGCAGGAACCCTTGCCAGCGAGAGCAGTGATGACGCGCACAGCGAGCTGCTCTACTGGTCCGACGCCATGCGGCGTTCGATCGAGAGCTGGCGCCGCGACAAAGCCCCGGGTCATGACGCTGCGCAATCGTTGAGACCCCGCCTCGACGCGGTGGCCGAGTCCGCCCGGAGGCTGGCCTACGCCATGGATTTTGCCTTCCTCCTGGACCCGCAGCGCAGGCTGCTCTCGATCGGCTACCGTGCCACAGACGGTTCACTCGATCCCAGTTGCTACGACCTGCTCGCCTCCGAGGCGCGCCTCGCCAGCTTCATTGCAATCGCCAAGGGAGACGTCCCCAGCCGGCACTGGTTCAGGCTCGGCCGACAGGTCACGCCCATTGGCACGGGTGCCGCGCTGATATCCTGGTCGGGTTCCATGTTCGAGTACCTGATGCCGTCGCTCGTCATGCGGGCGCCCGCCGGAAGCCTTCTCGAACAAACCAGCCGCCTGATCGTGCAGCGTCAGGTGAGCTACGGCGCCGCCCTGGGCCTGCCGTGGGGCATATCGGAGTCGGCCTACAGCGGGCGCGACCTGGAACTCACTTACCAGTATTCGAACTTCGGCGTGCCGGGCCTCGGCCTCAAGCGGGGCTTGAGCGCCGACGCCGTCGTCGCGCCCTATGCCACGGCGCTTGCCGGCATGGTCGATCCGGCACGGGCCGCGCGCAACCTGGCGCGACTTGCGACGCTCGGCGCGCTGGGCCGGTACGGCTTCTACGAGGCCATCGACTACACCCGAAGCCGCCTCCCGGAAGGCGCGCGCCTGGCCATCGTCCGGGCTTTCATGGCTCATCACCAAGGCATGACTGTGGTGGCTCTCGCCAACGTCCTGTTCGACGGCATCATGCGGCGGCGCTTTCATTCGGAGCCGAGGGTCCAGGCGACGGAACTCCTGTTGCAGGAGAGAACACCACGCGATGTCTCGGTGGCCCACCCGCGCGCCGAGGAAGTGCGCTCCGCGCCCCGGGTCGAAGACCTGCCGTTGCCCGATGTGCGTCGCCTGAATACTGCCCACGACGCGACGCCACAGGTCCAGCTCCTGGCCAATGGCCGGTACGCCGTGATGGTGACCGCCGCTGGCTCGGGTTATAGCCGGTGGCAGGGCATTGGCGTCACCCGCTGGCGGGAGGACCCCACCCGGGACGACACCGGCACTTACATTTACCTTCGCGACATCGAGGACGGTCGGGTGTGGTCAGCCACCTACCAGCCCTGCGCCGTGGAGCCCGACACTTACCAGGTGACGTTTACGGAGGACCGCGCCAAGTTCACGCGCACCGACGCGGAACTCACGACGACCCTGGAGATCATCGTTTCGCCGGAGGAGGACGCCGAGGTCCGCCAGCTATCAATCACCAATCTCGACAGCCGCGTCCATGACCTCGAGGTGACCTCCTACGCGGAGGTCATGCTCGCGCCACCCGCCGCAGACGCCGCGCACCAGGCCTTTTCGAAGCTGTTCGTGCAGACCGAACATGTGCCCCGGTATGGCGCGCTGCTGGCGACGCGGCGCCGGCGCTCGCCGGGAGAGCCGGAGTTATGGGCAGCCCACCAGGCCGTGGTCGAGGGCGAGTTGCTTGCCAGCCCCGAGTTCGAGACAGATCGGGCCCGTTTCCTGGGACGTGGCCACGATGCGCGCGCGCCCGCCGCACTGGACGGCCGCCGCCTGTCCAACACCGTCGGGACAGTGCTGGATCCCGTCTTCGCGCTTCGCCATCGAGTGCGGGTGCCGGCAGGCGCCACTGTGCGTGTCGCCTACTGGACGACGGTCGCGACGTCCCGGCAGCTGGTCCTCGATCGGGTAGACGGGCACCACGATGCCAATGCCTTTGTCCGGGCGGGCACGCTGGCCTGGACCCAGGCGCAGGTCCAGCTCCGGCACCTCGGGATGACGGCGCTGGAAGCCAGCCTGTTCCAACGTCTTGCCGGGTACGTGCTGTTTACTGACAGCGCCCTCCGGCCAGCGTCCGAGGCCATCCGTCGGGGCAGTGGCGGACCCGCGGGACTCTGGAGCCAGGGCATTTCCGGCGATTTGCCCATCGTGCTGCTGCGGATCAATGCCGTGGAGGACATTGCGCTGGCCCGCCAGCTGCTGCAGGCCCACGAGTACTGGCGGCTGAAGCAGCTGGCCGTTGACCTCGTCATTCTCAACGAACGCGGCACGTCGTACATCCACGACCTCCAGGATGCCCTCGACACGTTGCTGCGAACGAGCCAGTCGCGCGGCCAGATCGCCGCCGATGGGCCCCGCGGCGGCGTCTACATGCTGCGCGCGGATACTCTGGCGGCAGAAACCCAGGCACTGCTTTGCTCGGTGGCGCGCGTCGTCCTCGTGGCCCAGAGCGGCAGCCTGGCCGACCAGCTGACTCGGGGCCGCCGGCCCGTCGTTGCCGCGCCGGGCACACCGCCCCGAAGCCGTGAGGACGCAGGCCACGTGGTGTCGGGCCCGGCCCCGGGTGACCTGGAATTCTTCAACGGTCTCGGTGGCTTTGCCAGCGACGGCTGCGAGTACGTCACGCTGCTCGGTCCCGGCCAGGTGACGCCGGCGCCCTGGATCAACGTGATCGCCAATCCGGCGTTCGGCTTCCAGATTGCGGCCGAAGGCGGCAGTTTCACCTGGTCCATGAACAGCCGCGAGAACCAGCTGACGCCCTGGTCGAACGATCCTGTCACCGATCGGCCGGGCGACACCCTCTATGTGGGGGATGACGAAACGGGTGAATTCTGGGGGCCGACTGCAGCGCCCTGCGACGACCTGGGCGCCTTTCACACGGCGCGGCACGGTCAGGGTTACAGCAGGTTTTCCCATGAATCACGCGGCGTGGCACTGGACCTCGTGATGTACGTCCCGCTCGAGGATCCCGTCCGGATCTCGCGCCTCCGGCTCGGCAATCGCTCCGGCCGTCCGCGCCGGCTGTCCGTCACCGCCTACGTCGAGTGGGTGCTCGGCACGTCCCGAGCTGCCAGCGCGCCGTTCATCGTGACGGAGATGGACACGGTGACCGGCGCCATGTTTGCGCGCAATCCCTGGAATGCCGAGTACGCTGGGCGCGTCGCCTTTGCGGACCTGGCGGGCCGACAAACCGACTGGACAGCGGACCGGCGGGAGTTCCTCGGCCGCCATGGCAGCCTGGCCGCACCGGCAGCCCTGCTGCGCCCGGGCAGTCTGTCCGGCCGGGTTGGGTCCGGACTCGACCCCTGCGGGGCGCTTCGGACGTCGTTCAATCTCGCTCCCGGCGAAACCATCGAGATCGTCTTCCTGCTGGGGCAAGCCGACGACGCAGCCCAGGCCCAGTCCTTGCTGGGGCGCTACCGCGCGGCCGACCTGGACGCGGTCTTCCGCGGTGTGGCCGTGCACTGGGATCGGGTCCTCGGGGTAGTGCAGGTGAAGACCCCGGATCGCGCGCTCGACATCATCCTGAACCGCTGGATGCTCTACCAGACGCTGGCCTGCCGCTTGTGGGCCCGGTCAGGCTTTTACCAGGCCAGCGGCGCCTTCGGCTTTCGCGACCAGCTCCAGGACGGCATGGCCCTGGCGACCAGCAGCCCGGGACTCACGCGGGAACACCTGCTGCGCGCCGCCGGCCGGCAGTTCACCGCGGGTGATGTCCAGCACTGGTGGCTGCCCGGGACCGGACAGGGTGTGCGCACGCGGATCTCGGACGACCGTGTCTGGCTCGCCCACGCGACCGCTCACTATGTCGCGACGACGGGCGACACCAGTGTCCTTGACACGGTGGTGCCGTTCCTCGAGGGCCAGGCCCTTCGTCCCGGCGAGCACGACGCGTTTTTCCGGCCGGCCACGGCGGCTGAAGAGGCCCCGCTGTACGAGCACTGCGCGCGCGGTCTCGACCAGGCCCTCGCAACTGGCGAACACGGGCTGCCATTGATCGGCACGGGCGACTGGAACGACGGGCTGAATCGCGTCGGCGAACTGGGCCACGGTGAAAGCGTGTGGCTCGGCTGGTTCCTGCACGCGACCCTCACGGCCTTCTCGCCCCTGGCCAGCGCACGGGGCGATGGGCAACGGGCCGCCCGCTGGCGGTCCCATGCCACCGCCATGCAGGTCGCCCTCGAGCGGCACGGGTGGGACGGAAGCTGGTATCGGCGCGGTTACTTCGACGACGGGACACCCTTCGGGTCGGCCACCGGCGATGAATGCTGCATCGACTCGATTGCGCAGTCCTGGGCGGTGATTTCGGGTGCTGCAGAACCAGCGCGCGCTGCGCAGTCAATGGCCGCCGTGGACGACCAGCTTATCCGGCGGGACACGGGCCTGGCCCTGCTGTTCACCCCGCCGTTCGACCGGACGACCCTGGAACCCGGCTATATCAAGGGTTACCCGCCCGGCATCCGCGAGAATGGAGGGCAGTACACGCACGCCGCCACCTGGTCGGTGATGGCGTTTGCCCTGCTGGGGCAAGGCGACAAGGCGGCGGAACTTCTCGGCCTTCTGAACCCGGTGAACCGGACCCTGACGCGGGCTGCCGTCCACCGCTATAAGGTGGAGCCCTACGTCGTGGCGGCAGACATCTACTCCGTGGCGCCCCACGCCGGCCGCGGAGGCTGGACCTGGTACACCGGTTCGGCAGGCTGCCTGTATCGCGCCGCCGTCGAGTCGCTGCTGGGCTTCCGGGTGCAGGGTGACCACCTGGAGCTGTCACCCTGCATCCCCGCCGCCTGGCCCGCCTTCGAGCTGGTCTACACCCATCGCCGCACCCGCTACGAAATCCGGGTGGAAAATCCCGGCGGCGTCGGCCGGGGCGTGGCTTGCGCGGCCCTGGATGGGCAGACCCTGCCGGGGGACCCCGCACGGATCCCGCTGGTGGATGACGGCGAGCCGCACCGCGTGACGATTATTCTCGGCAATCCGGAGTATTCTCCGGTGGCAGGAGTGACACATTTTCCGGAGAATTTTTCGAATATGGAGCGACGATGATCCGCCTTGCACGCACCCTCGCCATCCTGGTGAGCCTGTCGGCAGCGGGCTGCGCCGCCATCCCTGAATCCGGGCCCGACACGGCCGTGACCCCAACACCACCGGCGATGCCCGAGGCGCCCGCAGCACCCTCAGCACCCTCAGCACCCTCAGCACCCGCCGCGGTCGAAGCCGCGCCAGTACCCGATCCGGCGCCTGCGGCCAGGACTTCCGCTGCCGCACCCGCGCCGCGCCCGCCGGCGGCCACCCGGGCTGCTCCTGCCCGACCGCCCGCTGCCGTGGCCTCCGCGCCACCGGCACCATCACCTGCGGCTGGCCGACCCCCAAGTCGACCGGTGGCCCCGGCACCGGCCGTAAAGCCGGCGACCCCGCCGCTCGACCTGGCCGCGCTGGAAACACGGCTGCGGGAAACCAGGGCCATCGGTGTGCTCACCAAGATTTCGCTGAAAAACCAGGTTGACGACCTGCTCGACAGGTTCCGCGCGTATTACAAGCGCCAGGCGAAAACGACGTTGGCGGACCTGCGTCGGCCCTACGACATGCTTCTTCTCAAGGTGCTGTCGCTGCTCCAGGATAGCGACCCGCCCCTTGCCCAGGACATCGTCGCCTCCCGCGAAGCGATCTGGGGAATCCTGGCGGACCCTGAGAAGTTCAATGAAGCCAAGCTGATGGCAGGAGAGACGCCGTGAACAGATCTAACGGAATCCGCGCGCTGGTCGCGTCGGCAATGATGCTTGGCATCACGGTGGGGGCCGGACCACTCCTCGCAGCGGATGACGCTGCGACCACCGTTTCCGACACGAAGGATCTGACGGCTGTGATCGCCCTCCAGGGGCTGACCTGCGGTCAGGTCGTCAGCGCCGCCGAGCTCGGTGAGAATGATTTCCTTGCCACCTGCCAGGACGGCAACCGCTACCGCGTGGCCGTTAACGCCGAAGGGCGGGTTGTCGTCGAGAAGCGTTAGGCG
>JBDSWH010000115.1:0-7146 GCA_039926785.1 Gammaproteobacteria bacterium | reverse complement strand
CACCGTGGGCATCGGCGGCCTGTTCGATGTCGCCACCAAAATGAAGCTGCCCGGTGGGCCCACCGGCCTGAGCGCCACCTTGGGAAAATGGGGCCTGCATCCGGGGCCTTATCTCGTGATCCCCTTCCTGGGGCCGTCCACGCTGCGGGACAGCATCGGCGCGGTGGGTGACTTCGGGACGTCCTACGTCATCAATGTGGCCGACCTCTATCGCGGCAACAAGGCGTGGTTCCTGACGGGCGCCTACCTGGTCGACAAGCGCGCCAACAGCAGCTTCCGTTACTACGGGACCGGCTCGCCGTTTGAGTACGAAACGATCCGCTTCCTGTACGTGCGCAAGCGCCTGATCGAAGACGGTGGCCTGAACAAGCATAGCCCGCCGAAGCCCCGCGACCCCGACGCGCCTGCCGGGCAATAATTCCTGATCGCTGTGTTCGCGATTCGTGACATTCGTGCGCGGTTAAGGTCCGTCGAAGCAGTATCTTGGTGGCGCCGATAGCGGTCGGCTAACGGTTCCCCCGAGGAGAGATCCATGTCCCAGCGAACATTTCCGAAGCCGACGGCCCTCAGCGCCGGCCTGACCTCCGCGTTCACGTTACTGGCACTGGCAGTGGCCGGTTGCGACGGTGGCAGTGGCACACCGGGGGCGCCGACCTCGGTGGCCGATACGTCGATTGCCGCTGATGCGGCCCGCGCCACGGAGCTCGAGGCTCGCGCGAGGGAACTGGAGCAGCGCGAACAGTCAATGGCCGCGAAGGAGCAGCAGGAAAGCGTCCGGCAGCAGGCCGCCGCGGACACCGCCGAGCAGGAACGGTTGGCCACCGAGAAGGCCGCAGCCAGTCGCAAAGCCGCAGCGGCGAAATCCGCAGCGGCGAACAAAACCACCCCTCGGCTGGCCACGGCTCAACCGGCGGCCGTTGCTCCGGTGCACGTACCCACGTCGGTGCAGGTCCCGGCGGGAACGGCACTGACGGTTTCGCTCGCAACAGACCTCACCACCAAGACCGCGAATCCTGGCGATGCCTTCGAGTCGCGGCTGGTTTCGGACCTGATGGTGGACGGCTATCGCGTGGCGACCGCCGGGGCCCGCGTCACCGGTACGGTGACGCAGGTGATTTCCGGCAGCAAGGCCATCGGCGCCATCCCCACGCTAGCCCTTAACCTGAATCATTTGGAACTGAGTGACGGCCAGCAGACTCCGATCACCGCCGAGTACAGCCAGCAGGGCCAGAGCGAGAAAGGCCGCGACACGGCGAAGATCCTGACCGGTGGCACGATCGGAGCTGTTGTCGGTCACAAGGTCAAGAGCGGGAAAGGCACGGTGATCGGCGGGTTGCTCGGCGGCGCGGCGGGCGCTGTGGTCGCGAAGAACACCGGCACCGAGCTGGAGCTTCCGGCAGGATCGAACGTGACAATCCTGCTAGGGCAGGGATTCAGCGTGGCGGGGACCTGATGCCCCCGGAACGCAGGAGTTTTCTTGGCTTGGTGTCATGATCAGGGTTAACGCCTAACGCAGCAAGGCTCCGGATCTGGATTCATCTGGCGGCGCAGTTCAAGATCCACCTCATGCCACCACTCTCAATTCTCGATCTCGCCTTCATTGCGGCGGGCTCGAGCCCCGCCCACGCACTCCGCAATTCGCTGGATCTCGCCCAGCACGCCGAAACCTGGGGCTATCGCCGCTTCTGGTTGGCAGAACACCACAACATGGCCGGGATCGCGAGCGCGGCAACCGCCGTCGTCATCGGGTATGTCGCCGGGAATACCAGGACGATCCGCGTCGGAGCTGGCGGCATCATGCTGCCCAATCATGCCCCGCTCGTCATTGCAGAACAGTTCGGCACGCTGGAGTCCCTGTATCCGGGCCGGATCGACCTCGGTCTCGGCCGCGCACCCGGCACCGACCAGCAGACCGTGCGCGCCCTGCGCCGCAATCCTGCCAGCGCCGACACGTTTCCCGACGATGTGCTGGAGCTTCAGGCTCTCCTTGGCCCCGTGCAGCCAGGCCAGGTTGTCCAGGCCGTTCCGGGTGCCGGACTGAAAGTCCCGTTGTGGATCCTGGGATCCAGCTTGTACGGCGCGCAACTCGCCGCCGCACTGGGTCTGCCCTACGCGTTTGCCTCCCACTTCGCGCCGGATGCGCTGATGCAGGCCCTGACCGTCTACCGCGCCAGCTTCCGTCCGTCCGCGGCACTGGACCGGCCATTGGCCATGGTGGCAGCCAATGTCATCGTGGCTGACACCGATGCGGAGGCGCGCCGTCTCTTCACGTCCACCCAGCAGGGCTTCACCAATCTGTTCCGGGGCACCCGTTCCCAGTTTCGGCCGCCGATCGACGACATCGACTCGTACTGGTCTCCTGCCGAGAAGATCCAGGTGACGCGAATGCTCGAGTGCTCCTTCATCGGAGCACCGCGGACTGTGCGCGCCGGGCTCGATGCATTCATTGCACGGACAGGCGCGGACGAGCTGATGGTGGCCGCCGGGATCCACGACCACGTGGCCAGGCTGCGTTCCTACGAACTTCTTGCCGGGGTGCACCTGGCGGGCGAGCCGTAAGGCCTGCTGCCAGGCGACGCACTGGCGTACGCCGGGCATCGCCGGGCGCCGTGCCTCGGAAATCAGGTCACCTTATTCTGCGCAGTGCACCTCAACACACGGGGAGCACTCCGTCGCCGCCTACCGCATCGTAGTTCTTCAGGCGACGACCGAGAATCAGCAAATAGGCTGCTGGAACCACGCACATGGTCAGCAGCGGGGCCGTGAGCATGCCGCCGATCATCGGGGCGGCGATTCGCCGCATCACTTCCGAGCCTGCGCCGGCACCGAAAAACAGCGGCAGCAAACCGGCAATCACGACAGCGACGGTCATGGCCAATGGCCGCACCCGGAGCGCCGCGCCTTCAATAATGGCGGCCCGCAGATCGGCAAGCGTTTGCAGCCGTCCCTCGTCGCGACGTCGTCTCACGGCCCCATCGAGATAAAGCAGCATCACCACCCCGAATTCCGCTGCAACACCGCTCAACGCAATGAAGCCCACCGCGGACGCCACGGACATATTGAAGCCCAGCCCGTAGATGAGCCAGATTCCGCCGACCAGTGCCAACGGCAGTGTCGACATGATGAGTAGAGCCTCAGTCAGGCGCCGGAAGATGAGGTACAGAAGGACCAGGATGATCGCCAGCGTAAAAGGAACGACCAAGGCAAGGCGCTGGCTCGCCCGCTGCAGGTACTCGTACTGGCCAGACCAACTGATTGAGTAGCCGGCGGGGAGCCGGATCTGCTTCGTGACCAGGGCCTGCGCTTCCCTGACCCAGGTACCCAGGTCACGATCCCGGATGTCGACGTACAGCCAGCCGTTGAGACGGGCATTTTCGCTGCGGATCATCGGTGGTCCGTCTGTGATGACGACATCCGCGATCGAGCCCAGCGGGACGGTGGCTCCTGCCATCGTGACCAGCGGCAACTGTCGCAGCTTTTCCACCGAGTCGCGCAGCTCGCGGGGGTAGCGGATGTTCACCGGAAAGCGCTGGCGGCCTTCGATGGTTTCCGTGACATTCTCCCCGCCGATCGCGAACCGGACGACGTCCTGCACATCCTCGATGTTCAGGCCGAGGCGGGCGATGGCCTGGCGATTGATGTTGACCTCGATGTAGCGCCCCCCGCTCACGCGCTCGGAAAATGCCGAAGCCGTTCCCGGAATCGACTTCAGCAACTGCTCGATTTCGGCCCCGACCCGCTGGATGGTTTTGAGATCCGGTCCGGCGATCTTGACGCCCACCGGACTCTTGATTCCGGTAGCCAACATGTCGATCCGGTTGCGAATCGGCGGCACCCAGAGATTGGCATAACCCGGAATCTGCAGGGCAGCGTCCAGTTCCTGCGTCAGCTTGTCCAGCGTCATTCCGGGGCGCCACTGGTCCTGGGGCTTGAACTCGATCGTGGTCTCAGACATTTCCAGGGGCGCCGGGTCCGTGGCGGTCTCCGCCCTGCCGGCCTTGCCGAACACGCTCTGCACCTCGGGGAAGGTTTTGATGATGCGGTCGGTTTGCTGGAGCAATTCCGCCGCCTTGCCCGCCGACAAGCCCGGCAGGGCTGTCGGCATGTACAGGAGCGTGCCTTCGTTGAGCGGCGGCATGAACTCGCTGCCGATCCGGGCGATCGGCCAGGCCGTAATCGCCAGCAGAAGGACCGCCAAACCCAGAGTCAGCCAGGGTCGCTGCAGAACCCAGCCGATCACTGGCCGGTAACCCGAGAGCAGCGCGCGGTTCAGGGGATTTTCGGCTTCCCCGCGAATGCGTCCCCGGATGAACGCCACCATCAGCACCGGCACCAGCGTCACCGACAGTCCCGCCGCCGCGGCCATCGCCCAGGTCTTGGTAAAGGCCAGCGGCGCAAACAGACGGCCCTCCTGGGCTTCCAGGGTGAATACCGGAATGAACGACAGCGTGATGATGAGCAGGCAGAAAAACAGGGCTGGTCCCACCTCCGTGGCCGCCGCACCGATCAACTGGCGCTGTTCGCTGGCCGTCGGATCCCTGTCGGGATTCCCGTGCCGCCAGGTTTCCAGATGCTTGTGGGCGTTTTCGATCATCACGATGGCCGCGTCCACCATGGCGCCGATGGCAATGGCGATCCCGCCGAGGGACATGAGGTTGGCGTTGACACCCTGGTAGTGCATGACCAGGAAGGCGATGAGGACACCGAGCGGCAGCGTGATGATCGCGACCAGTGCGGAACGCAGATGCAGAAGAAAGGCGAGGCAGACGATTGCGACAACGACGAACTCCTCGGTCAGCTTGCCGCGGAGGTTGTCCACAGCCCGGCGGATCAGGCTGGAACGATCGTAGGTGGGGACGATCTCCACGCCCTCAGGCAGCCCGTGCTTGAGCGCCTCCAGCCTTGCCTTGACGGCGTCGATGGTTGCCAGTGCATTTTTTCCGGAGCGCATGATGATCACGCCGCCCACGACCTCGCCCTGACCATCCAGCTCCGCAATCCCGCGGCGAAGCTCGGGGCCCCGTTGCACCCGGGCGATGTCACCCAGCAACACCGGGGTGCCGTTCGACCCGAGCGCCAGGGGAATGGCCCGGATATCCTCCAGGCTCTGGAGATAGCCGCTCGCCCGGACCATGTACTCCGCTTCGCCCAATTCCAGCACGGAGCCGCCGGTTTCACTGTTCGCAGCGCGCACGGCCTCCACCACCCGGCTCTGGGGGATGCGAAACGCCCGCAGGCGGTCCGGGTCAAGCACGATCTGGTAGGCGGGGACTGCCCCGCCAATGGTGGCCACCTCGGCCACATTGGGGAGCGACTTCAGCTCCTGCTTCAGGTACCAGTCCTGCAGCGTGCGCAGTTCGGCAAGGCCGTGACGACCCGTCCTGTCGACGAGTGCGTACTGGTAGATCCAGCCGACACCGGTGGCGTCCGGGCCCAAGGAAGGCTTTGCATTGGCGGGCAGGCGGCCCTGCACCTGGGACAGATACTCCAGGACCCGGGATCGCGCCCAGTAGAGGTCGGTGCCATCCTCGAAGAGGACATAGATAAAGGAGTCGCCAAACATCGAATAGCCGCGGACCACCTTGGCCCCGGGCACCGAGAGCATGGTGGTGGCCAGCGGATACGTGACCTGATCTTCCACCACCTGTGGCGCCTGCCCCGGATACGGGGTCTTGATGATCACCTGCACGTCGGAAAGGTCGGGCAGTGCATCGAGCGGCGTCTCCAGCAACGCGTAGACGCCCCAGGCACTGAGTACGGCCGTCCCCATGAGGACGAGGAAGCGATTGTGGATGGACCACTGGATCAGCCGGGCGATCATGGTGCCGCCTCAGGCGGGGCCTCAAGTCGGTCCAGGGCGCCCCGGAGATTGGCCTCCGAGTCCAGCAGGAACTGCCCGGAAGTAACGACGAGCTGACCGGCCTTGAGCCCGGCCCGGATCTCCGTCTGCTCGCCCACCTCCGCGCCCACGACCACGCTCACGGGCCGAAAACGGCCCTCACCGTCTGCCAGAATCACGACGTCCCGGGTCCCGGTCCGGATCACCGCCTCGCTCGGCACGAGCAGTGCCTCACGTGGTGCGCCGGAGCCCACGGTGACCGAGGCATACATCCCGGGCTTGAGCAGGAGGCCCCGGTTGGGGACTGCAATGCGCACCTTGAGCGTGCGCGTCTCCGCCACCACTTCCGGGTAGACGTAGTCGACCTGGCCCTGGAACACCTGACCCGGCAGCGCCGCGACACTGGCTGTCGCAGCCTGCCCGACCGCCACGCCTTCGACCCGGGCTTCCGGGATCTCCGCCGTGATCCAGACGCGGGATAGATCCACCAGCTTGAACAAGGTCATGCCGGGGTTGACCTGCATGCCCTGGCGGATCCCCAGCTCGGTGACGATGCCGTCGCCCGGCGCGTAGAACGCCACCCGGCGGTCAGCCTTCCCGCTCCTCTCGACCTGTGCGATCTGCTGTCCGCTGAGGCCCAGCAGGGACAGACGCTGCCGGGCACCGGCGATCAGCCCACCAGCATCGCCCGCGCGCAGCGCCAGCAAGAGCTCCTGCTGCGCGGCCAGCAGGTCCGGCGAATAAATCTCTGCCAGCAGCTGGCCGCGACGGACGGGATCGTTGGCCGCCCGGACCTCCAGGCGCTCTACCCAACCGGTGGTCCGGCTCTGCACGACTTCGATGCGCCGCTCATCAGCCTCGACTGCGCCGTTGGCCTGGACACTCGTCGGGAGTGGACCCTGCCTGACCGGGGCCGTGCGGACGCCGAGATTTTGTGCGGTACGGGGGTCGATGCTGATGACGGCCGTGTCGCCGGCCTCGGCATACTTGGGGACCAGTTGCATGTCCATGAACGGCGACTTGCCCGGCTGAACGAAATGCTGATCCGGACGCATCGGGTCATACCAGTAGAGGGCGTTCTCCGCCGCTGGTGTGGGACCGGAGTTGCTACGGGACTGGCGCCCCAGCCAAAAGCTGGCGCCCGCGACGGTGAGCAATGCGAGCCCGATCAGGAAGGACTTCTTCATGGCTGTTCTCCTGCCAGGTACTGAAGCGTGATCCGCGCGGCAGCAGCATCCCGCTCCAGTTCCAGTCGCTTAAGCTGGTTTTCAATATCCACTCGCCGGGCATCCAGGACCGCAGCGAGC
>JBDSWH010000114.1:0-7959 GCA_039926785.1 Gammaproteobacteria bacterium | reverse complement strand
CAATCCCGCGACCTTCTCCCGGTTTGCGTGATCCTCGGCGGGGCCCTCCTTGAGGACGCGGCCAAACTCCTTCCAGAACGTTGCGAACTTGGCTGGATCGTCCTTGGCGAGCTTGTCCAGCATGTCGAGCACGCGCTTGGTCAGCGCCGATTTCATCGACTCGACCACGGCATCCTGCTGCAGAAGTTCCCGGGACACGTTTAGTGACAGGTCGCCGGAATCCACCACGCCCCGGACGAAGCGCAGGTACAGGGGCAGGAACTGCTCGGCGTCGTCCATGATGAACACGCGCTTCACGTAGAGCTTTAGCCCGCGGGAACCGGACCGGTTCCAGAGGTCCCAGGGGGCCCGGGCCGGCACGTACAGCAGGCTTGTGTACTCGCGCTTGCCCTCCACCTTGTTGTGGCTCCAGGTCAGCGGCTCCTGGAAATCGTGGGAGACGTGCCGGTAAAACTCGTTGTATTCCTCGTCAGTGATCTCGGCGCGGGGGCGGGTCCAGAGGGCCTTGGCCTCGTTGGCGGCCTCCTCCTTGGCCTCACCCTCCTTCGCCGTCGTGGCCATGATCACCGGGAAGGCAATGTGGTCGGAGTACTTCCGGATCAGCGTGCGCAACCGGAACTCGTCGGCATATTCGGCGGCATCCTCCCGCAGGTGGAGGGTCACCCGGGTGCCACGCTCGGCGCGCTCGATGGTCTCGACGCTGTACTCGCCCTGGCCATCCGACTCCCAGTGCACGCCCTCGGCGGGAGGCGCGCCGGCCCTGCGTGTCTCTACGACGACGCGGTCCGCCACGATGAATGAGGAATAGAAGCCCACCCCGAACTGGCCGATCAGGTTGGCGTCCTTCTTCTGCTCGCCGCTCAGCTGGGAAATGAATTCTCCAGTGCCCGACCGGGCGATGGTGCCAAGCTGCCGGATCACCTCCTCGCGGGTCATGCCGATGCCGTTGTCGATCACGGACACGGTCTTCGCTGCCGTGTCGTACTCCACCCGGACCTTCAACTCCGGATCCGGCTCCAGCAGCGCCGGACTGGCCAGCGCCTCGAAGCGCAACCGGTCGGCTGCGTCGGACGCGTTGGAGATCAGCTCCCGGAGGAAGATCTCCCGGTTGCTGTAGAGCGAGTGGATCATGAGGTGCAGAAGCTTCTGCACCTCGGCCTGGAAGCCGTGGGTTTCGCGCGTGGCGACTGTCATGGGCAGGGGCACCTGGAAGACGTGGAGGCGTCTTTTATAGGGCCGCCAGCCCCAAATTCAAGGGGAACCGGCTTTGGAGCCGCGCAAACCCGCTGCTGCCGCTATTTTTGGACCAGGTAGAGCCTGGGCCGCCTGGCGGCGGGGGGCGCTTCGGCCGTATCGGCCGACGCCGCCTCGGGCATCGCCGGCGTCTCGCCCAGCTCGGCCGGTTTCAGGCGACCCCGCACTCCAGCCAGGGCGCGATCGATCCAGGCGCGGCGGCGCAGCGTGTCCTCGTTCTGGATCAGGGGGCGGTCTTTATCTTCATCCGACATGGTTGTCAGGAACTCCAGCATCCGGTCTTTGCCGGCTTCGTGGCGGCCATCCGCCAACAGGTCAGGGTCTTACTTCTCTTCAGGGTTCCAGTCCCGGCGGACCTTTTCCGCCCAGTTCCGATAACCCTTCCAGGTATAGAGGGCCGGATCCATCGCGATCCGCCGCTTGTCAGGCAACTGCACCCGGCTCAGCCACCGGCGGTAGGCATCCCAGCCACTTACGTCCCTGCCATCCTGTGCAACGAGATTCGGTCCGGAGCGTTCCGTGAGAGTCTGCGTGTAGCGCTGCGTCCCGTTCTTCTGGTCTTCGCGTTGTGGCGGAAAGCTGGGGGATAGCGGCTGATTTTTCTGGTCTGTCATATCAGTCTCCCCACTTCGTCAGCGTGGGGGAACTTTAGGCAGAGCGGTCCCTGTTCGGAAGGAACTGGATCACAGGCACTGCGCAGCTGAGACGCCGCCGGCAGCGCGTTTCGCGGAATGTGTAACCAGAACCGACAGAATTCGGACGGGAGCGAGACTGCGCCCGCACTTCACACGATAACGCGATAACAGGGCTCGTACGCGCGTCCCGGCAGCTTCATGCGGTGCTGCTGAACGAAGGCCCGGAGCAAGCCGTCGAGTTGAGCCAGGATGGTCTTGTCGCCGCGTATTTCGAACGGCCCGTGCTTCTCGATGGCCCGAATTCCCTCTTCGCGGATGTTGCCGCTGACGATGCCGGAGAAGGCCCGGCGCAGATTGGCAGCCAGCACCTGGGTTGGCAGATCGCGGCTGATCTCGATGCGTGCCATGGACTCGTGGGTTGCCACGAACGGTTTCTGGAATACGCTATCCACGCGGAGGCGCCAGTTGTAGTAGTACGCGTCGTTGTGCGCATGGCGGAAATCCCGCACGCGGCGCACGTTCGCCTGAACCCAGCTGCCGACAGCCGCAGAGTCGCCGATGATGACCTCGTAGCGCCGACGGGCCTCGGCGCCCAGGGTCGCCACGATGAAGCGGTCGACGAGCTCCATGTAGGCCCGGCTCGACTCCGGTCCGGTCAGTATCAGGGGCAGCGGGGTTTCGGCGTTCTCCGGGTGCAGAAGGACGCCGAGCAGGAACAGGATTTCCTCCGCCGTGCCCACTCCACCCGGGAAGATCACGATCGCATGGGCCAGCCGGACAAATCCCTCAAGCCGCTTTTCCATGTCCGGCATGATCACCAGCTCGTTGACGATAGGGTTGGGCGATTCCGCGGCGATGATGCCGGGCTCCGTCACCCCGATGTACCGGCCGTTCCGGATGCGCTGTTTTGAGTGGCCGATGGTGGCGCCCTTCATCGGCCCCTTCATGGCGCCTGCACCGCAGCCGGTGCAGACATTGAGCTTGCGCAGGCCCAGCTGGTAGCCGACGTCCTTGGAGTAGTCGTACTCGTCGCGGTTGATCGAGTGGCCGCCCCAGCAGACGACCAGATTGGGCTCGATGCCGGTCTTCAGCACCCCCGCGTTGCGCAGGACATGGAACACCGCATTGGTGATCCCGTGGCTGGAGTCCAGGTCGAACTGCCCCCCCGCGACGAACTCGCTGTTGATGTAGATCACGTCGCGGAGAACAGCGAACAGCAGTTCCCGGATGCCGCGAATCATTTCGCCATCGACGAAGGCGCCGGGCGGAGCGTCCCGCAACCCCAGCTTCACGCCACGGTCCTGCTGGACGATGCTGATGTCGAAGTTACGGTGCTGCTCGAGGACGGCGCGGGTATCGTCCGTTGTATTGCCGGAGTTCAGGATGGCGAGGGCGCAGCGGCGTAGCAGCTCGTGATGGCCACCCTCGCCCGTGCTTCGCAGGCGATTCACCTCGTGCTGGGACAGCACCTCCAAGGCGCCTTCAGGCATCACTTCGATGAATTTTTCTGCGGACATCGGGACGCCGTCAGGGCACGATCTGGATCGGCGTGTTGTCGGGCGTCATCAGCCAGATGTCGACCATGTCGGAGTTGGAGACGGCGATACAGCCGTTCGTCCAGTCCCGGGACTGGTAGTACTCCAGGGGCTTGGTCGGCCGGTTGGGCTGGCCGTGGATCATGATCAGGCCGCCAGGCGCCACGCCCGAGGCCGAGGCCCGGCGCAGATCGTCCGGGCCCGGGTAGCTCACCTGGATGGCGAGAAAAAAATCGCTGTTGGCATTGCGGCCCGCGAGCCGGTAGTTGCCCTCGGGCGTTCTGAAATCACCTTCGCGCTGCTTGTGCCCGGTTGGCGACAGACCGAGGGCCACGTCGAAGGTACGCAGAACACGATCACCCCGCATCAGCAGCAAGTGTCGTTCCGCCTTGCGCACGATCACCCGGTCCGCCATCTCGATGGCGGACGCTGCCACCGGCGGGGCCGCGACAATGAACCCGAGAAGCGTGAGGGCCACCAGGCGATGCCACAGGTACATCAGCCGCCCTCGCTGCCTTCGGCCAGCCTGAGGCGCTGACCGGGAAAGATGCGGTTGGGATTGTCGATGGCATTGATCGCCATCAGCCGCCGCTGAGGCACGCCGGTGCGCTTCGCGATGATGGCCAGGTTGTCGCCCTGCCGGACCACGTAGGTCTTGCCGGACACCTTTTGGCCGGACGCCTTTTGGCCGGCCGACTTCTGGCCCGAGTCTCTGGTACCGGCTGCAGCCAGGCTACCGCCCGGCAGTTTGAGGAGCTGCCCGTTCCGGATCAGATTGCGCTTCGACAGCCCATTGAGGCTGGCGAGCCGGCTCGGGGACGTGCCGTAGCGCGCGGCGATCCCCGACAGCGTCTCGCCCCGGCGGACCCGGTGCGTCCGCGGGCCGGGATCGCTGACTTGCGCGGTCCGCAGTTCAGCGCCCGGAATGGCGGCGAACCGCGCGTCCGCGTCAGAGAAGTTTTCCGGCAGCCGCAGGATGTAGCCCCGGGGTACGTACTTCTTGCCCGCCCAGATCGCCGGCAGCAACGACGGGTTATGGGCCTGCAAAGTCTCGCGGGGGAGATCGAGTGTCTGTTCGAGGGTCTTGGCGCTCATGTAGCCGGGCACCGGGATGGTCGTCAGCTTCTCGGGTGGATCGCGACGGATCGGCCCGAAGTACTTCTCGGCGTTGCGCTCGACTTCCTCCGCAGCGAGGAAGGACACATAGAAGTTGCGGGACGCAAAGCCGAACGCCGGGCCGTCGTAGTGGCGCACGATCGTTTCGATATTGTCGGTACCCACGGCCCGGATGGCGCGGCGCATACCGCCCGTGCCGTGGTTATAGCCGGTGATCGCCAGGGGCCACGAGTCCAGCTCGCCGTAATTGGCCTGGAGCAGACGCGCCGCCGCCTCGCTCGATCGGTAGGGATCGCGCCGCTCGTCGACGGCAGTGTCGATGCGCATGAAACGCCGGCCAGTACCCGCCGTGAACTGCCAGAGGCCGGCCGCCCCGATGTAGGACCGGGCTTCCGGATTGTAGGAGGACTCCACGTGGGGGAGCGCCGCCAGCATTTCGGGGACGCCAGCCTCCCGGAGGCTCCCGCGGATGTGCCCCTCCCAGCGTCCGGCACGGACAAAACCCTCGAGGAAGCGGTCGGACAGGCCCTGCTGGACGCGGACGCGTTCGGCAGCGCCGCGCAGTGTTTCGTTGCCGGGACGTCCGGCCCAGAGGGCCAGTACGCGCCGTTCATCTTTGCCGAGATTCGAGCGGTCACCCGCCGCGAGCCGAGTGAGGAGCCGTGTGTACCGGGCCTTCGCCTCGTCCATGGAGCGCTGCCTGGCGCCGGCCGATTCCAGGTCAGACAGGTCGAGCTTCTCGTAGACGATGCCGAGGTAGCGATTGTCGTGGACGAGCGCCTCGTCCGTGGAGACCTCGCCGAAGATCTTGCGCCAGAAAGCGATATCCGGTTCCAGCCCAGCGGGCCGGGGCATGGCCGCCCCGGCAGACTCAGCGGCGGCATTCTCAGCCACTCCCGGCGCCGCGAAGCCCGCGAGGCACAGCGCCAGGGCGAAGAGGCCGCTGAAATAGCGGCCCCTGCTGCACTTCGCTGGCGATCTGCTAGTCAATGCCCTGACCTGTCGTCCATGGGGATGTCCACTCGAAGCGGGTTCATAGCGCATCCGGCCCAAACTCGTGCAAGGCGTGGCCGGCCAGGGCCCGGTCAGGGCCCGGCCAAGGTGTGGCGACGGCCCGGCGAGTTGCAGCACATTACCTCTCCACACCCGGACAGACTGCCACAGGTTTCACAATAACGGATGACGCAACTCACGCCGCGTCCGTGACGTCGTGCGCGCTCCTGGCTGGCGCACCCAGCAACGTCGCGGAGGGCGGTTGCTACAGCGCTCTGGGGAAACCTGCTACCGTTTCACAGAACTCTCCTGCCCTTTCCTTACCCTTTCATCGCGTGAGAATCGTTCGACAAGCAATCCTGCTCACCATCGTGGTCCTGAGCGGCTGCAGCGGTGACCAGCCGCCCGTGGAGCCGTCGGCGCCCGGCAAACCCGCGCCCGCCTCACCGGCAGGACGGTCCCCCGGCGCCCCGGCCGGCGCCCAGCGTGGGGCAGCCGCGGGCAAGCCCGTGCCCGCTGCAATGCATTCGCAGGGCGGAGAACCACTGCTGCTGCTTGGCGAGACCATTGCCCCGGGGACCAGCCGGCGCCTGGTCTGGTCGGGTGGCCAGTCCTTCGACGGCCCCACGGGCGGATCGCCGGTGCTGGTGGTCAACGGTGTCGGCAAGGGACCGACCCTGTGCCTGACCGGTGCCGTCCACGGCGATGAACTCAACGGCATCGAGATGATCCGCCGCATCATCCAGGACCTGGACCCCGCGCGCGTGAAGGGCGCGGTGATCGGTGTGCCTATCGTCAACCTGCAGGGCTTCCGGCGTGGCTCCCGCTACCTCCCCGACCGCCGCGACCTGAACCGCTACTTCCCCGGCAACGCCACGGGCAGCTCGGCGTCGCGGATCGCGTCGTCCCTCTTCGAGGACGTCATCCGCCAGTGTGACGGGCTGGTGGACATACACACCGGGTCGCTCAACCGCACCAACCTGCCCCAGCTTCGGGCGGATCTCCGCAGCGCCATCGTGCGGGATTTCGCCAACGGCTTCGGCACCTTCATGGTGCTGCACAGCCCGGGTGTCGTCGGCACCCTGCGCCGGGCGGCCACCGATGCGGGGATTCCCGCGGTGACTCTGGAAGCGGGCGAGCCCGGGAGACTTCAGTCCGCGCAGGTGCGCGAGGGCACGGCCGGCATCGTGCGCCTCCTGGACGCGCTCAAGATCGTCAACCGGATGAACTTCCTCTCGGAGCCCCGCCCCGTCTACTACCGCTCCACCTGGATCCGGTCCGATTTCGGCGGGATCCTGTTCTCGGTCGTGCGCCTCGGGCAACTCGTCTCCTCCGGCGACATCCTGGGAACGGTGACTGATCCGATCACCAATGAGCAGAACCTGATCTACTCGCCGGTGCGGGGCCGGGTGGTCGGCATGGCGCTGAACCAGGTGGTGATGCCGGGCTTTGCGACCTTCAATCTCGGGATCGAGGCGTCATCCGGGCGCAACGGGTCACTTATGGAAGCCCTGGAACCGCCGCCGGAGCCGCCGGTAGCGGCTGAAAAGCCGGCACCCATGGCGAACGGCGTCGAGCGGGACGAAAGACCGGAATAAAGGCGCTACGGCCCGGCACGCAGGGCGGCGATCCTCTCCGGCAATGGCGGATGGGTCATGAAGAGCCGGCCAAACCGTGACACGCCACCCGAGATGCCGAAGGCCTTCAGCCCGTCGGGCAGCGCGGCCGGCTCGTGGGCCCGCTGCAGGCCCTCCAGGGCGGCCACCATCTTCTGGCGTCCGGCCAGCTTGGCGCCGCCCGCGTCGGCCCGGAATTCCCGCTGCCGGGAGAACCAGGCCACGATCATGCTCGCAAAGACGCCGAGCACGAGCTGGGCGACGATCACCGTGATGAAGAAGCCCGGGCCGTTGCCGCGTTCGCTCCGGAAGATCACCTGGTCCACGAAGCGGCCGATGATGCGGGACAGGAAGATCACGAAGGTGTTGACGACCCCCTGGATCAGCGTGAGCGTCACCATGTCGCCATTGGCCACGTGGGTGATCTCGTGGCCGAGTACCGCCTCCACCTCGTCCCGGCTCATCTTGCGCAGCAGGCCCGTGCTGACCGCCACCAGGGCCGCGTTCCGCCGGGCCCCCGTCGCGAAGGCGTTCACGTCCGGGGCGTCGTAGATGGCAACTTCCGGCATGCCGATCCCGGCCTGGGTGGCTAGGCGCCGAACCGTCGCCACCAACCAGGCCTCGTCGGCATTCGCAGGCTGGGTGATGACCCGCGCCCCGGTGGACCGCTTGGCGATGAACTTGGACATCGCCAGTGATATGAGCGCGCCGCCAAAACCCAGCACGGCGGCGAATACCAGCAGTGCGGCCGGGTCCTGGCCGCTGCCGGCCATGTACTGGTCGATGCCCAGCAGGCGCATGGTCACCGAC
>JBDSWH010000113.1:0-3827 GCA_039926785.1 Gammaproteobacteria bacterium | reverse complement strand
TTCGGACTGACAGCCGATCAGCTCGAGGCTATCGCGGACTGACGTTACTCCCACCTCGACAGGGCGCAGTGCCATGAGCCAGTTGGGCCAACGTGTGCTCACCGCCGTCCCCCTGGTCGCAGGACTCCTGCTCGTCCTCTTTATTGCTCCCCTGTGGGTGGCCACGGTCCTCATGGGCGTCGTGATGGTCCTGGGCGCCTGGGAATGGTCGGCGTTCCTCGGGTGGCAGCTGCGGCGACTGCGAGCGGCGTACGCCGCTGCGGCTTCACTGCTGTTGCTTGCCGCGGGCTGGCTCGTCCCCTCGGTCATTGGCCTGCAGCCGGTTTTGTGGGCAGCCCTGCTCTGGTGGGGGCTCGCACTGGTATGGATCCTGCGCTATCCCACGCCGATCCCGCGCATCGCCGCGGCCATTGCCGGGTTCGTGGTGCTCGTTCCGGCCTGGGTTGCGCTCACCGCTGTACTTCAAGTGCCCGGCCGCGGTCCGGCACTGGCACTTCTTGCCCTGGGAATCGTCTTTGCGGCGGACATCGGGGCCTATTTCGCTGGCCGGCGATTCGGCAGGGTCAAGCTGGCGCCCCAGGTCAGTCCCGGCAAGACCTGGGAAGGGCTGATCGGTGGTGTATTGCTGGCGACGCTGACGGCTGCCGGCGGCGGTACCCTGGCCGGCCTGCCACTGGCTGGCATGATCCCCATCGGCATCGGGGTTGCGGCCCTGTCGGTCGTAGGCGACCTGACTGAAAGCATGTTCAAGCGCAGTGTCGGTGCCAAGGATAGCGGCCAGCTGATTCCTGGGCACGGTGGCGTGCTCGACCGCCTGGACAGCATCACCGCTGCCATGCCCCTGTTCGCATTGGCGTTGCAGTGGCTCGGCCTGGCCCCCGGATGACGGCTCGCTGCGCTGCTGATCAGCCCGCCAACCCGTCGCACCGTATGCACGGCAACTGTCCTCGTAATGCCTTAAGATTCGCGCCATGTCACAGATCCTGACGTCCGTCCTGGCGTTCGTGGTGGCCATCGGCCTGCTCGTCGCAATACATGAATACGGCCACTACATCGTGGCGCGGATCCTTGGGGTCAAGGTGCTCCGCTATTCAATTGGCTTCGGTCGGGTGCTGTGGTCCCGGCGTTCCGGCCCCGACCAGACCGAATACTGCCTCTCGGCGATTCCCCTTGGCGGCTACGTGAAATTGCTGGACGAGCGGGACTGTGCCGTCACCTTCGCGGAACGCGGACGCGCCTTCAATCGGCAATCGGCTGCTTCACGCATTGCCATCCTGTCGGCCGGTCCTGCCTTCAACCTCTTGTTTGCGATCGCGGCATATACCGTGATGTTCGTCCAAGGCGTGCCGGGCATGAAGCCCGTCGTCGGTCCGGTCGCGCCCAACTCGCTGGCGGATACTGCCGGCGTGCGCGAAAACGACACGATCGTGGCAGTCGGGGACCGTCGTGTTTTCACCTGGGAGGGCGCCACGGTTGCCATGCTCGATGGCATGCTGGCGGATGGCACCATTCGCCTTGCGGTGGATGACGGCAGCGGCAGCGAGCGACCTGTCACCTTACGCACAGCGGGCCAGGAGTCCGCGCTGACGGAACCCGGTAAGCTGTTTGACGGCCTCGGCATGCAACCCTGGTCGCCGGAGCCGGAGCCGGTCATTGGCGATCTCACCCCCGGCGCCGCAGCCGAAGCTGCGGGTCTCCAGCGGGGCGACCGCATTCTCATGGCTGATGGGACTCCGATTGAGTCTTGGGCGGAATGGGTAAAGGTCGTCCGGGCAAGCCCGGGCAGGCCCCTCGATGTCACGATACGCCGCGGCGAGTCGGAACTCCGCCTTGTGGTCCAGGTGACTGCCGGAGATTCACCCGATGGCCCCATCGGGCGCATTGGCGCTGCCGTACTGCTCCCACCGGACCTGCTGGCCCGAATGCGGGCGGTCGAGCGCTACGGACCGATTGAAGCGGTGGTGCGTGCGACTGCGAAGACGTGGGACATGAGCGCACTCACCCTCCGCATGATCTGGCGCATGGCGATTGGCGACGTCTCACCGAAGAACATCAGCGGGCCCATTAATATCGCCCAGTATGCCGGCATGAGCGCCAGTATCGGGGCGGCGGCCTTCCTGAGCTTCCTGGCCATCGTCAGCATCAGTCTGGGGGTGCTGAACCTGCTTCCGGTGCCAATGCTCGACGGTGGGCAAATTGTCTACACCCTCGCCGAAACATTGAAGGGTGGTCCGCTCTCGGAGCGGGCCCAGTTGATTGGCCAGCAGGTCGGCATCGGCTTCCTGCTGGTCCTGATGACCTTCGCGTTTTACAACGACCTCTCCCGACTCCTCGGCTGAGCGCTCGATGCAACGTCGCGAGGTGCCACGAGCCCCGGTCTGCAGTCTGTTGGCCGCATTTCTCCTGACCGTCCTTTCTGCCATCACCCAACCGGCCTGGGCCCAGGACGAGACTCTCACCGTGCGCGCCATCCGTGTCGAAGGACTCCAGCGCATTGCCGAGGGAACGGTGTTCAACTACCTGCCGGTCAATATCGGCGATCGCATCGACCAGAGCCGGATTCAGGAGGCGATTCGCGCGGTGTACGGCACGGGATTCTTCCGTGACGTGGAGATCCGCTGGGACAATGGCACCTTGGTGATTGCCGTTGCCGAGAGGCCGTCGATATCCGATTTCACGATCACCGGCAACAAGGACATCAAGACTGAGGACTTGCAGGAGCCACTCGCGCGCATCGGCCTCAAGAAGGGCAGGACCTTCAACCAGTCCGTGCTGGACGAGGTCGAGCAGTCTCTTACCGACCAGTACTTCAGTCGTGGCAAGTACTCGGCGTCCGTCAAGGCCGAGGTGAAGGAGTTGCCGGACAACAAAGTCGATATTGCGATCACGATCAAGGAGGGGGACCGCGCCCGTATAAGGCAGATCACTCTCGTCGGCAACCACAGCTTTTCCGACAAGGATCTCCTGGAACGCTTTGAGCTGAAGACGCCCACCTGGCTGTCGTTCATCCGCCAGGATGACCGCTACTCCCGGGAAGCCCTGTCCGGCGATCTCGAGAAGCTGCGGTCCTTCTACATGGACAGGGGTTTTGCGGACTTCGCCATTGAGTCCACCCAGGTGGCCATCTCGCCGGACAAGCGCGATATCTTCGTCACGATCAACCTCCAGGAAGGGGACCGCTACACCGTCAGCGATGTCCGGCTCGGAGGCGAACTCGTCCTGGGCGAAGCGCAATTGAATCCGTTCGTCCGGGTCAAGCCGGGCCAGACCTATTCCCAGCAACTGATTACGCAGAGCGCAGATCTGATCCGCCTGCGCCTGTCGGAGGAGGGGTACGCTTTCGCGACCGTCGAGCCAGTGCCGGAGCTCAACCGCGAGGCGAAGACCGCCGCCGTTACGCTCTATGTGGAACCGAAGAATCGGGTCTACGTCCGGCGGATCAATTTCAATGGGACATCGTCCGTCAACGACGAGGTTTTCCGCCGGGAGATGCGCCAGTTCGAGGGGGGCTACCTGTCCAACAGCCGCCTCGAGCGCTCGAAAATCCGCCTCCAGCGGCTGCCGTATGTCGAGAAGGTCGAGGAGACGACCAATCCGGTACCCGGCACTCCCGACCTCGTGGATCTGGACTTCGACATCACTGAGGGCCTGCCCGGCCAGTTTGGCGGCGGCGTTGGCTATTCGGAGTCCCAGAAACTCATCCTGAACGGCAGCTTCGTCCATACGAACTTCATGGGCAGCGGCAATCGGGTCCAGGCCGACATCAACACCGGCCAGTTCCGGACGGTCTACAGCTTTGCCTATACCGATCCTTACACCACCATCAA
>JBDSWH010000112.1:0-3454 GCA_039926785.1 Gammaproteobacteria bacterium | reverse complement strand
CGTCGCTGCCGTCGAAGAGCGCATCGAAAGGCAGGCCTGCGGCCAGGCTTTCCTGCGCGAAGCGCCCGATGCGCTCCCCATCGGCGCCAGGCGGTGGGTCGTACAGGGCGACCATGCTGTTCCGGTTGAGGAACGTGGCGAGCTCCATGCGTCGCATTCCGCCGACCACGCGCTGCGTGAGCGGGCGGTTGCCGAGCGCTGGTTGGATGTGGCCGTTCGCCTCGTAGACCATGGGGCTGCCGTCCTCGACGACAACAATGGCCGAATGCACGTAGCGGCGGTCCTCACCCACCAGCAGGGCGAGGAAGAGGCTGTTGGGAGTTCCCTGCTCGCTCACCAGGATCTGGCCGGTCCGGACCGGAATGCCCTGGAGACTTACGCTGGACGGTGGCGCCGTGGCTTCGACCTGCCAGGTGCTGAAGCCACCGGGCCCCACAGACGAGCAGCCGCTGGCCAGGGCGGCCGTGAGCAGGAGCGTCGCCGGCAATCGCACTCGCCTGGCCTAACGGGAAGCCGGGCCGGCAGGAGCCGGGGCCGGCGACCTCCGGAAGTGGTTCATGGGTGCGGGGTCCTGTTGCTGAACGACCTGAGCCACGTCGGGTGGCAGGTGGATGCAGCTCTGGAGACTGATCAGGAGGATGGCCATGATAACCAGGGAGCGCACGACCGGCATCCTAGCCGGAAGGCCGGCCGAAAAAAAAGCGCCCCGCACGAAGCGGGGCGCTCTTCAGTCACGTCACGGTACCGGCGAGCAGTGCCGGCTACGCCGTGCTTACTTGGAGACGTCGCCCGGGAATGACCAGCGGACGTCGAGGCGGATTGCATCGGCGCCATTCGAGTAGGAATAACTGGCGCCTGGCGAGCCGTTGATGGTGGCAGTCAGGCCCGTCGACAAGTTGGACGTCCAGTTGTAACGGCCGCCGAGTTCCACGGTGGTGTCGTTGTAGTCAGCACCGCCAAAGAAGTCGTCATCGTTGTTACCCATCAGGTACCAGACTTCGCCCAGCAACTCGAAGTTGTCGGTAACGCCGTGGCGTACGCCAAGGCCGAAGCCGTAACCATCGACGTCGCCGCGGTCGTCATTATAGTCGAAGTACGTCAGGTCGCCGACGAGCTGAGTGTCGGGCGTCAGCTGCGGGTGGGCACCCACGATAAGCCGATAGCCGTCAAAGTCGATATCACCGACGCTGCCCTGCTCAGACGTGCCGTCTGTGTAGCCCAGGGAGGCGTGCCACATGCCGGCAAAGCCAACGCTGAGCTTCAGGTCGCCGGCGGTCGTCTCGAAGTTATCGACGCCGTCGGCCATGGAGTAGCCGATTTCGCCATAGGTCCACGGCAGGTCGCCGGCCTGTGCCGCAGCGCCGCTCAGCAGAGCAGCCGCGGAAAGAAGTGCAATCCCCATACCCTTGGTCTTCATTAGTTAGTCTCCTTACTTGTGTCGCGACAATGTCGTTTGCAAACCGCGTCGGCCATTGCGCACGGACCGGCACGGGTGCGTAGTCTAATGGCAACGGCCACGGGTTTCTTTACTAAATTCGTGCTGAAACCCGCGTATTTGGCCGGCAAATACCGAGCGGGAGTGTTGCCCACCTGCAACGCGAAGACTTCCGGGACGCTGGAAGTATAGATATGGGCTAAATAGACCCATATAGGTGGGTGCGCGTGTCAGCAGTCGCCCGTCAGCATCGCGCGGTACCACCGCCGGAAGGCGACGGCCGGTGCGTCGGTGGCGACCGAAATCTCGCCGGCCTCGTCCACAGGACCCACCTGGGACTCCACCACCACCCGGTCCTCGTCCAGGATCGTGTGATCCACCGTCGCTGCCCGGGCCGTGAACGCCACGGGGTCAGCCCCGGCGGGTAGCCGGCGCACGGTCATCACCCGGGTGCGGGTTGCCGATACGGGGATGGAGAATACGTGCAGTTTCCCTTCGGCGCTGCCACCGAAGTGCAGTACCGACAGGTTCGGCCGGAACCAGTCCACCCGGAAGCCCTGCCGCCGGCTTGCGAAATAGTTCAGGGTCGTGAAACCCCAGGCTTCCGCGTGCACTTCCACCGTGGCGATGGCTCCACGTTCCGCGTCGTCGTGGGTCCAGGCGCCAATGGTGTCCCGGTGCAGATAGGACGGATGGGCGAAGTCGATGAAGTTTTCCACCGCGCGGGTCCAGTGGGCGTTCCAGTGCTGGCTATAGGTACCGAATTGCCGGGGCGGGCCCTGGAGTGAGGGTGGCACGTCCGGTGGTGCAGGCGGGGCGTCGTCGTCGAGGGCGCCGGTGAAGATCCACAGGGCGCCGGCGAGCTCAATCGCCGGCACGGCTTTCGCCCTGATCGATTCCACCGCCTGCGTCGTCAACGGATTCAGCGGTACGCGGGCGCAGACGCCGTCACACCGGAATCGCCAGCCGTGATACCGGCACTGGAGACTGCCATCATCGGTGACCGAACCCAGGGACAGCGCCGCTCCCCGGTGGGGACAACGGTCCAGCAGAGCATGCCAATGGCCGTCCTGCCCGTGGAAGACAGCCAACTTCTCGCCGGCAATCTCTACCGCCTGGGGATTGCTCGTGAGTTCCACCAGCGGCAGGACCGGCGTCCATTGCCGCGGGAGCAGGGGAAACAGGGGGGCCGCGCTCAGCCGGTGGCCTTCACGGCGCGCAACGGCGAACTGCCGGTTTCAGCGGGTGAGGGGGGTACGAGCGGCACGGACTCCAGCACCCAGCCGCGGGTCTCGCGCCGGGCGGGGGACGGGATGGAGTAAACCATGTCGCCCCGGGCCGCGGCCTGGCGCATGGCGTCGGCGTCGATGCGCCAGCCCCGGCGCGTCCACTCGTCCAGGCTGTCGCGGTACAGGTAGATCACCCTGTCGGCGGGCATCAGCAGTTCACGGGCTCGGGAGGGCGGCGTCCGCATGGGCTTCAGCTTCTCGATCACCACCCGATCCTGCTCGGCGATGGCGAAGTTGCGCTTGTTGACGATCCTGTCCACCCACGTCGGCAGCAGCACGTTGCGCATGCAAATCAGGAAGATTCTCGTGTGGTACTCATCGACGGGTGTCTCGAAGATGTACTGGTGGATCCAGCGCGTCGGCGTGAGGTGGATCTTCGTCCACATGTTGCTCGGGCCCACGTGCCCCGAGCCCGCCTCAAGGTCGCCATCGTAGTTGCGGGCCCAGCGCATGACGGGGTTTTTTATGGGGGGCGCCTGGAAGTTAAGCATGAAGCCGAAGCCCCAGGGCGTGCTCTCGATGGTCGGTTCGCCGACCTTGTAGTCGTCCTTCTCGCCCGAGTAACCGTGGGTGGGATGCACGAACTCATTGTGCGCCGGATCCAGCCCGTTCTCGATGTTGCGCTCGTAGTTGGATTCCCAGTCGTAGTCCACGATCGTGTGGCGCCACCCGCGCTGGCCGTACTCCGGTACAGCGAGGATCGGCGGACGCTCCGACGTGGGCAGGTCGC
>JBDSWH010000111.1:0-9471 GCA_039926785.1 Gammaproteobacteria bacterium | reverse complement strand
ATCGTTGATCTCGTTACCGCCATCCTCCATATCGCCGAGCTCTTTCTGGATGGCCTTCATCTGCTCGTTGAGGTAGTACTCGCGCTGACTTTTCTCCATCTGCTGCTTGACGCGGCCGCGAATCCGCTTCTCGATCTGCAGCATGTCGATCTCGGTCTCGATGAGCGTCATCACGTGCTCGAGCCGCTCTCGCACCGTCTCGATCTCGAGCACCTTCTGCTTTTGCTCGAGTTTCAGCGCCATGTGGGCCGCGACGGTATCAGCCAGTCGTCCCGGCTGATCGATGCCAGCCAGGGAGGTCAATATCTCGGGTGGAACCTTGCGATTCAGCTTTACGTAGTTCTCGAACTGGGAAATCAGCGACCGCTTGAGGACGTCGGCCTCGCGGGTGGTGACATCGAGCTGGTCTTCGACAAGAGTGATGTCGGCCGAGAAGAACTCCGCCCCGCGGGTCTTCGTGAGGTTGGCGCGCGTGCCGCCTTCGACCAGCACCTTTACGGTACCGTCGGGCAGCTTCAGCAACTGGAGGATCGTTGCGAGCGTCCCGACCCGATAGATGTCCTCGAGAGACGGCTCATCGACGTCGGCCTGCTTCTGGGCGACTAGCAGGATCTGCTTGCCGGCCTGCATGGCCTCGTCGAGTGCCTGGATCGAGCGCGCACGACCAACGAACAGGGGGATCACCATGTGGGGATAAACGACGACGTCCCGCAATGGCAGGATCGGTACGTTCAATCGGTGCTGCAAATCGGTGTCAGACATATCTCTCTCCTTGCTTCAGAGTCCCGCCCGTCCTCTCCAGGGAGGCCGGTCGGTGCAGCAGACTCACGCAGGCGGGGCCCTTGCCCTTCAGCGCTCCAGTGACGGGCAGCTAGCTGCTGCCCGAACCCGCCGCCCGCCGTTCCTCCAGAACGGCTCGCAGGGGCGCGGACTCTTCCGACTCGAAGATGATGTATGGCTTTGTTTCGCCAGTTACAACAGCTTCGTCGATCACAACCTTGCGCGCATTTCGCAGGGACGGCAGGTCGTACATGGTGTCCAGGAGGATACCTTCCAGTATCGTCCGCAAGCCCCGTGCGCCCGTCTTCCGCTGCATCGCCCGCGTCGCGATCGCACGCAAGGCATCTTCACGGAATTCCAGCTCGGCGCCTTCCATCTCGAACAGCCGTCGATACTGCTTGGTCAGCGCGTTCTTGGGCTCGATCAGGATGCTGATGAGCGCCGCCTCGTCGAGTTCGTCCAGCGTCGCGACCACAGGCAGGCGACCCACGAACTCAGGTATCAGACCGAACCGGATAAGGTCCTCCGGCTCGACGTCCGTAAGTAACTGGCCAATTGGCGACTCGTCAGAGCTGCGCACGTCGGCAATGAAGCCAATGCCGCTCTTCTGCGAGCGCTTCTGGATAATCTTCTCCAGGCCCGCGAAAGCGCCGCCGACGATGAACAGGATGTGGCGGGTGTCCACCTGCAGGAACTCCTGCTGGGGATGCTTGCGGCCACCCTGCGGCGGCACCGAGGCGATGGTGCCCTCGATCAACTTGAGCAGGGCCTGCTGCACACCCTCGCCTGATACGTCGCGCGTGATGGAGGGGTTGTCGGACTTGCGGGAGATCTTGTCGATCTCATCGATGTAGACAATCCCCGTCTGTGCCTTCTCGACATCGTAGTCGCACTTTTGCAGCAACTTCTGGATGATGTTTTCAACATCCTCGCCCACGTAGCCTGCTTCGGTCAGCGTGGTTGCGTCGGCGATGGTGAATGGCACATTGAGCAGCCTGGCCAGGGTCTCCGCCAGCAGCGTCTTGCCACACCCGGTCGGGCCAATCAGCAGGATGTTGCTCTTGGACAGCTCGATGTCGTTCTTGCCACCGTCCGCCGACCGGTTCTCGAGCCGCTTGTAGTGGTTGTACACCGCGACTGCGAGGATCTTCTTGGCGCGTTCCTGGCCAATCACGTACTCGTCAAGAACCGCCTTGATCTCGTGGGGCTTAGGCAGCTTGGCGCTGGTGTGATCTTGACGGTCCTCGAGCTCCTCGCGAATGATGTCGTTGCAGAGCTCGACGCATTCGTCGCAGATGAATACGGACGGACCCGCAATCAGCTTGCGAACCTCGTGCTGGCTCTTGCCGCAGAAAGAGCAGTAGAGCAGCTTGCCGTCGTCGCCTCGTCCGCGGGTTTCGTCAACCATGGCCGCCTGTTTCTCCTGCCGTGAAGCCCGTCACGGGAGCTTCATGTAACATATAGCACGCGTTCAGCGGAGCGTGCAAAATCCCTCGCCGTATACCGCGAGTAGGTCACAAGAACGACCTGTTCAATTCGCCTTTCGGGTCTCCCCGCGGCGTTCCAGCACACTGTCAATCAGTCCGTACTCCACCGCGTCGGGGCCGCTCATGAACCGGTCCCTGTCTGTATCCTGCTCAACGCGCTCCAGGGTCTGGCCCGTGTGCTTGGCCAGAATCCTGTTGAGGCGTTCCCGGGTCTGCAGAATCTCCTTCGCATGGATATCGATGTCCGATGCCTGGCCCTGGAAGCCGCCCAGCGGCTGGTGAATCATCATGCGGGAGTGCGGCAGGCAGAACCGCTTGCCCTTGGCGCCACCGGCCAGCAGCACCGCACCCATGCTGGCTGCCTGACCGACGCAGATGGTGCTCACATCCGGCTTGACGAACTGCATGGTGTCGTAGATTGAAAGACCGGACGTCACCACGCCACCCGGGGAATTGATGTAGAGGTGGATGTCCTTGTCGGGATTCTCGGACTCGAGAAACAACAACTGCGCCACGACCAGATTGGCCATGTAATCCTCGACAGGACCCACGACAAAGATGACCCGCTCCTTCAGCAGCCGGGAGTAGATGTCATATGCCCGCTCCCCGCGCGCCGTCTGCTCGATGACCATCGGTACCAGACCGAGGGCCTTGGTTTCCATATCCATGCTTGCCATCCGTGTTGGGGTAAAGTTGAGGGCGTTGCGCTCTAGCCAGCGATCAGCGCGCGAAACGTCGTGGGCTTGGGCGTAACAACGGCACGGCTCGTCAGCCATTCGACCACCTGCTCCTCGAGCACTGAGTTTTCGACCTGGGTCAGCAACTGCGCGGTCTGGTAGTACAGCTTGCGAATCTCGTCGGGCTTCTCATAGCTCTTGGACAGCTCGTCGATACGCTCCCGGACCTTCTCCCGATCCACCACGAGATCCTGCTCGCGGATCAACGCACCGACGAGCAAACCGAGGCGAACGCGGCGTTCGGCGGCCTGACGGTAGGACTCGAGCGCAGGTGCCTGGACGGGATCGGATACGCCGAGATTCCGCATGGCATCGGCCTGCAGGGAGGTGGCCTCCTGCTCCACGAGGATGACCGGGACATCGATCGGGTTCGCAACGAGCAACTGGTCCAGTAACTGCCGCTTGACGTGCGCCTTCGCCCGGCCCGAGAACTCGTCGGCCATGGTCTCGCGCAGTTCCCGGCCGAAATCGTCCCGGTTGCCGCTATCTATGCCAAAGGCGCGGATGAACTCCTCGTCCAGCTCGGGAAGATGCTCTTCGGAAACTTCGCCCACCTGGACACTGAAGTCGGCCGTCTGGCCAGCCATGGTCCGATTGGGGTAGTCGGGAGGAAACTTCACCTTGATTTCCCGCGATTCTCCAGCCTTGAGTCCCACGAGCTGCGTCTCGAAATCCTCGATCATCCGGCCGGCGCCGATCTCCACGGTGACCTTTTCGCCGCTGCCACCGTCCATCGCCGCGCCATTGACCTGACCCTGAAAATCGACAACGACTCGATCGCCCACCTTGGCGGCGCGATCGGCCGCGTGCCAGTGGCTGCGTTGCCGCCTCAGGTTGTTGGCCACGAAGTCGACGTCGGCATCGTCAAATGCCGGTTCGGGCCGGGAGACCGCCACCGCATCAAGGCCTCGCACGGTAAATTCGGGAAACACCTCGAAACGGGCGGTATACGCAAAATCGCCGTCCTTCGCCCCGGCATCCGGCGAGGCATCGATCTGGGGCTCGCCCGCCGGCCGCAATTGCTGGCGGTTCAATGCCTCCCCGTAGGTAGTCTGGATGACGTCCTGCAGGACTTCCCGGCGGATCTGCTCGCCAAAGCGCTGGCGTATCACTTTTTCCGGAACCTTGCCCGGTCGGTAGCCCTTGAGGTTGGCCGTCCTGCTTACCGATCGCAGGCGATTCTCAACTTCCCGCTGGATGCGCACGGCGGGTACCCGAACCTGCAGTCGCCGTTCGAGACCGGCGCCGTTCTCCAGGGACACTTCCAATTCCTCCATGGCCTTCCCGACTTCTTGCACTGACTGCATTCCAAATTACCTACTAGATGGCACCTGACCCGTTGCCTGGTGCGAAAGGAGAGACTCGAACTCTCACGGGTTGCCCCACAGGAACCTAAATCCTGCGCGTCTACCAGTTCCGCCACATTCGCGCGCGGGGTCTTGAAGCGGCTTTGCGCGCAGCATTATACCGAACGACCTACGCCCTACCCGGACACCGGACCTGAACACCCGTGCCGGAGGTACCGGGCCGCCACACAGGTCGTCCTAGCCCTACGTCCGAACTAAACCCATATATTACAGCTCTTTAGGAGATATTTAGAATCCCGCTTGTCGGATAGGGGCACCGGTGATCGGCACCCGGTCGGCGGCCTGGAATCCGGGTTCCCGTGCCCGGTGCGGGGATCAGGGGGATGGTGGGCCGTGAAGGACTTGAACCTTCAACCAATGGATTAAGAGTCCACTGCTCTACCAATTGAGCTAACGACCCGCCGCAGAATCTTCGCGCCTGAAGGCGCTCCTACACAGCACGGCAACAGGCACGAAGTTGGGGTGGACGATGGGGCTCGAACCCACGACCACCGGAATCACAATCCGGTGCTCTACCAACTGAGCTACGCCCACCATTGACCGGTCTCGTTATGGCGCGCCTGGCAGGACTCGAACCTGCAGCCCCCGGCTTAGAAGGCCGGTGCTCTGTCCGGTTGAGCTACAGGCGCTCCGCTTTACCCCCGGGAGTCGGCCCCATAATTCGACCCATGAGTCGATTCCCATGAGTCGATTAAGGGGCCGGGTGGTCGGGGCAGACGGATTCGAACCGCCGACCCTCTGCTCCCAAAGCAGATGCGCTACCAGACTGCGCCATGCCCCGATCTGGTCCCGGCGCGGGCATTATACCGGTCTGTCCGGTGCGACGGGCTACTGATCAGGGTCCGCGATGATAAGGACGAAGGGAGACAGCGTCAATTTTCTGCCCCGTGCTAAGGTGTCGGCCGCCATGACTGCCCGCCTGATCGACGGCAAATCCATTGCGAGTGAGTTGCGGGGCGCACTGCGTCAGCGAATCGCCGACCGCGTTCGGGCCGGCCACCGCCCGCCGGGCCTGGCCGTAGTTCTGGTCGGCGACGACCCTGCCTCCAGGATCTATGTACGCAACAAGCGGATGGCCTGCAACGAAGTGGGCATCATGTCGCGCGACTACGACTTGCCGTCCACGACCGGCGAAGCCGAACTGCTCAGCCTTATCGACCGGTTGAATGGGGATCCTGAGATCGACGGCATTCTGGTCCAACTACCCCTGCCACCCCACATCAGCGAAATCGCCGTCATCGAGAAGATCGACCCGGTGAAGGATGTGGACGGGTTCCACCCCTACACCGTCGGGCGGCTCAGCCAACGCATTCCGGTATTGCGGCCCGCCACGCCCTATGGCGTCATGACCCTCCTTCGCCACATTGGTGTACCGATCAAGGGGCAGCATGCCGTGGTTGTTGGAGCGTCCAATCACGTGGGCCGGCCATTGGCCCTTGAACTGCTGCTCGCTGGCGCAACCATCACGGTATGCCATCGCTTTACACGGGATCTGAAACATCACGTGGGTGAGGCCGATATCCTGGCGGTCGCGGTGGGCAGGGCCGGACTGATTCCTGGCGACTGGATCAAGCCTGGTGCGGTCGTCCTCGATATCGGCATAACCCGCCTGCCCGACGGTAAGCTGGCCGGTGATGTGGTTTTTGACGAGGCGCGCAAGACCGCGGGCTGGATAACACCCGTTCCCGGCGGCGTGGGGCCGATGACTATCGCAATGCTTCTGGAAAATACTTTGACCGCAGCCGTTTCGGGGCCGGCGCTACTGCAAGCGCGGGAACTGGAGCCGGGTGCGTAGTCGTCAACCCGTGGAGTCGATTCCAATCATGTCTATGTCCCGAAGATTTCTCCTTGCATTTGGATTTTCGACCATCGCGATACTGAACTCCGCCCGCAGCGCAGAGCCAGTTCAGGTAAAGATCGAGACTTCCGTTGGTGATTTCGTTATTCAGCTGGACGAGGTCCGCTCGCCGCTGACCGTGCCCAACTTCCTCCAATATGTGAACGACGGGTTCTACAACGGCACGATATTCCACCGCGTCGTGAATGGATTCGTGATCCAGGGAGGTGGGTACACGGCCGACATGACAACCAAGCCACCCCGCCAGCCGCTGGTCAATGAATCCGGCAATGGACTCAGCAACCGGCGCGGCTCTGTCGCGATGGCCCGCACGGGCGAGCCGCACTCGGCCGACGCCCAGTTCTATGTCAATCTCGCCGACAACGTGGCCCTGGATCCAAAGCCCACCCGTTGGGGCTACGCAGTCTTCGGTGACGTCATCCAGGGTATGGAGGTCGTCGACGAAATCGGCCATCGCCCTACGGGAAGCAATGCCGGGATGCAGGACGTCCCTCTGGAACCCGTGGTAATCCGCAAGGTCACTGTGCTAAAGAGCCCCGTCGCGAGATGACGGCGCTCTTCATTTCCGACCTCCACCTCGACGCTTCCAGGCCCGCCGCTACAGACTGCTTCCTTCGGTTCCTCGCGGGACCCGCCCGGGACGCAGGCAATCTTTACATCCTGGGGGACCTCTTTGAGGCCTGGACGGGCGACGACGCCGCGGGCCTCCACGAACAGACGATCATTGCTGCAATTCGCCGGTACACACTGGCGGGTGGTCGTTGCGGGTTCCTGCGCGGTAATCGGGATTTCCTCATTGGTCGGCGCTTCGCCACCGAAACCGGCGCGGACTTGCTGGATGACGAGACCTGCGTCGACCTGGATGGAACCCGTGCGCTATTGATGCACGGCGATACGCTCTGTACCGATGACCGCGCCTATCAGCGCTACCGTCGACTGGTTCACCAGTCCACGACACAGGCGCTGTACCTGAACCTCCCGGTCCGTATTCGAATCGCCATTGCCGCCTACGCGCGACAGCGGAGCATGGCGGCGAACGCGGGCAAGGCAGCGGCCATCATGGATGTGAATGAGTTGGCCGTCATCGAGGCATTGCGCCGGAATAACGTGCAACTGCTCATTCATGGCCACACGCATCGGCCGGCCGTGCACACGATTCAGGTCGACGGCTGGCTGGTACGCCGGATCGTTCTCGGTGACTGGTACGAACAAGGCAGTGTTCTGCAGTGGAGCACCGCTGGTCCGGACCTGCACGCCCTCAGGTTCTCGTAATCGCGTTGTTTCAAGCGTCCGGCTGCCAGGCCAGCAACTCCTCGACCGTCTGGAAGCGCTCCGCCGGCAGCTTCGCGAGCAGGCGCTGGATGAGGGGCTGAAATTCGCGCAACGTCGTGGGCAGGCCAGGCACCGGTGACTGGCGATGCTTGACTATCACCGCCATCGCGGTCTCCCCATCAAACGGCTTCGATCCCGTCAGCATTTCGTAGAAGATCACCCCGAGGCTGTAGATATCGCCGCGAACGTCGACCGGCTCGCCATGCCCCTGCTCCGGGCTCATGTAATAGGGAGTGCCAAAGATTGCTCCCGCCCCGGTGACTTCGGCCTCCAAGGCCACTTGCTTCGCCAGTCCGAAATCGATCAGGGCAAGGGAGCCATCGTCGCGGAACAACACATTGGTGGGCTTCAGATCCCGGTGCAGGATGCCGGCTGCGTGGAGAACCCCCAAGGCACCAGCAATGTCGCGCATCAATCGATACGCTTCGTAGCGGTCCATGCCCGCACCGATACGTCGCTTCAGACTTCCGCCACCGCAGTATTCCATGGCGATGTACGCATGGTCATCGGCTACACCAAAGTCATGAATGCGCACCACGTTGGGATGATCCAGGCGCGCAATCAGCTCGTACTCCCGCAGGAATCGATCCAGTATCTTTCCGGTTGACGAGTCGGAGACCTGGTGAAGGACCTTGAGCACCAACTGCCCATCGGCGTTGCGCTGCCGAGCCAGATAGACCGTGGCAATTTCACCGTGCGCCAGCTTGCGCACGATCTCGTAATTTCGCGGAATTGGATCCAGACTGCCGGTAGTCACGGCATCCGTGGCACCATTGCCGGCAGCCGATTTACGGGCCGGAGACTTGATCACTTCCTCGATGGCTTCAATCAGCCGGGAATTGGTCAGGAGTGGCTTTCCCACATAGTCGTCGGCGCCTGCCTTGATGGCGGCAACCACCTGTCGTTCCTCGCCGCTTCCGATGACGACGATCGGGGGGAAACGGGGCAAGGCTCGAAATTGCCTGACCCAGTCAACCGCATCGCCTCGACCGCAGGGATGCCCCAGAAGTATCACGTCGTTGCCCGCCCCGGAGAATGCCTCCGGCAGCCGTCCCGACAGTATCGGGTCGTACTCGCGGATTACGGCGTCGGGCCAGCGGGTGGCTATGTGGTGCGAGAGCAGCCGACGGTAGTCGGCGTGGTCGTCAATGATGAGAAACTTGAGCAGAGTCACTAGCCCGCGCGCAGGCGCGGGCCGGGGGTCAGGGGCGTGACTTCACTGCCCTCCGGATCGCGGAATTCGACAGGGCCGCGACGCCGCCTGCCCTCCCGCTGGCTCTTGGCACGGTCCGACCGCTCCTGCTCGAGGTGCGCCAGGTACTCGGGACTGATATCGCCCGTGACGTAGTGGCCCGAGAAGCACGAGGTGTCAAAGTGGGCAATGTCGCCGTTGTCGTACCGCACGGCGCGGATCAGGTCCTCGAGGTCCTGATACACCAGCCAGTCGGCGCCAATCAGTTCCTGTACCTGCTGGTCGGTTCGGCCATGCGCCACGAGTTCGCTGGCGGCGGGCATGTCGATGCCATAGACATTGGGATACCTGACCGGGGGAGAAGCTGACGCAAAGTAGACGCGCCGCGCGCCGGCCTCCCGCGCCATCTCGATAATCTGCTTGGAGGTGGTACCGCGCACGACGGAGTCGTCGACCAGGAGCACATTCTTGTCGCGGAATTCGAGATCGATGGCATTGAGCTTGCGGCGAACCGACTGCCGGCGCTGGTCCTGCCCAGGCATGATGAACGTCCGGCCGATGTAGCGATTCTTGATGAACCCCTCCCGGTACTTCACCCCCAGGCGGTGAGCCACTTCGAGAGCGCTGGTACGGCTGGAGTCCGGTATGGGGATTACCACGTCGATGTCGTGGTCAGGGCGCTCGCGGAGGATCTTGTCGGCGAGCCGCTCGCCCATTC
>JBDSWH010000110.1:0-6792 GCA_039926785.1 Gammaproteobacteria bacterium | reverse complement strand
TCGGCCACCATGCTGTTCTCGATCCTGGTGCGCGACCGCCGGCAACTGGCGGATGTGATCCGGATGCTCCGGCGGATGAATGTAGTGAAGAAGCTGAGCCGGACCTGTACATGAGCAAGCCCTTGGTATGAGTAAGCAAGGTATTGACAGCCCGAACGCGCCCGCCGCCATCGGCACCTATTCCCAGGGCATTCGCGCCGGCGGCGCCATCTGGCTGTCGGGGCAGTTGCCGCTGGTTCCGGCCACCGGCCAGCTGCTGACCGGTGACATGCGGGACCAGGTGCGGCAGGTGTTCCGCAATCTGGCCGCCGTGGCCGAAGCCGCCGGCTCGTCCCTCGACCACGCGGTGAAGGTCACGGTTTTCCTGGTCGACCTCGGCCATTTCGCCGTCGTGAACGAGGTGATGGCGGAGTTCTTCTCCAAGCCATACCCCGCGCGGGCTGCCATCGGCGTCGCCTCGCTGCCGCGGGGTGCCGCCGTCGAGGCGGACGCGGTCCTCGTTCCCTAGGCGGTCCGCCGCCGCGCGCGCGGGCCGCCAGCCATGTCCGCGAAGCCCCTCGAAAGCCTGCTCGACCTCCGCGGTGTCGGCCCCGCCGTTGCCGAGCGCCTGGCACGGCTTGGCGTCGAGCGGCCCCTCGACCTGCTCTTCCTGCTACCCCAGCGGTATGAGGACCGCACGCGCGTCGTGCCGCTGGGCGCCCTCAGGGGCGGCCAGCGAGCGGTGGTCGAGGGCGAGATCACGCTGGCCGATGTGGCCTATCGCCGGCGGCGCAGCCTGCTGGTCCGGATGAGTGACGGAACGGGGCAGCTCACGCTGCGCTTCTTCCACTTCTCAAGGGTCCAGCAGGCCAACCTGGTGACGGGCGTCCGCCTGCGGTGCTACGGGGAGGTGCGGCCGGGCCCATTGGGCAACGAGATGGTCCATCCCGAGTATCGCGTCCTCGCGCCCGGGCTGTCGGCGCCACTCGACGAGCAACTGACGCCGGTCTATCCCGCGGTAGAGGGACTGGCGCAGTTTCGCCTGCGGGATCTCACCAGCCAGGCGCTGGACCGGTTGCTGCCACAGCTGACCGACTCGCTGCCGGCCGCGGTAATTCATACCCTGGCCTTGCCCGGCCTGGCCGAGGCATTGCGCTTCGTGCACCGTCCGCCGCCCGGCGCGGACCTGCAGCAGCTCAGTGCCGGAATGCACGCGTGCCAGCGGCGGCTCGCGCTCGAGGAACTGCTGGCCCAGCACCTGAGTCTCCGTCAGATCCGGGAGCGGACGCGGCAGGACGCGGCCGTTGTCCTCGACTCCGCCCCGAACCGCGCCGTGGAACTGCGCCAGGGTTTTCTTGCCAGCCTCGGCTTCGAACTGACCGGCGGACAGCGCTCGGCGCTGGCGGACATCGACGCGGATCTCGCCAGCGGCCGCCCGATGATGCGGCTCGTGCAGGGCGACGTGGGCTGCGGCAAGACGGTGGTCGCCGCCGCGGCCGCCCTCATGGCTGTCGCGCACGGGCACCAGGTGGCGATCATGGCGCCCACGGAACTGCTGGCCGAGCAGCACCGGGAAAGCTTCCGGCGCTGGTTCGAGCCGCTGGGCATCACCGTTGCCTGGCTGTCTGGCAGCCTCGGCGCGAAAGCCCGGGCCCAGACTTACGCGGCCATCGAGGACGGCACGGCGGAGCTGATCGTCGGCACGCATGCCCTGTTCCAGGAGAACCTGCGCTACCGCAGCCTCGCGCTCGTGATCGTGGACGAGCAGCACCGGTTCGGGGTGCACCAGCGGCTGAAGCTGATGGACAAGGGCGCGCACGGGAACGCCGGCGGGCCGGACCTGAAACCCCACCAGCTGGTCATGACGGCGACGCCCATTCCCCGCACGCTGGCCATGACCCTGTACGCAGACCTGGACAGCTCCGTCATCCGGGAACTGCCGCCGGGCCGCCAGCCCGTGACTACGGTCGCGCTGCCGGACCGGCGGCGACCCGAAGTCGTGGCCCGGGTGCAGGCGGCGTGCCGCTCGGGCGCCCGGGTCTACTGGGTGTGCCCGCTCATCGAGGAGTCAGAACATCTGGAGTCAGAAGCCGCCGAGCCGGCGGCCGCGGCTCTCGCCGAGGCGCTGCCCGACGTGCGTGTGGGCCTCATCCATGGCCGTATGCCCACGAGCGACAAGGACAAGGTGATGAAGGCCTTCGCCCTCGGCAAGGTGCAACTGCTGGTCGCGACGACCGTCATCGAGGTGGGCGTGGACGTGCCGGCGGCAACGCTGATGATCGTCGAAAACGCGGAGCGGCTCGGCCTGTCCCAGCTGCATCAGCTGCGCGGGCGCGTGGGGCGCGGCCGGGACTCGAGCACCTGCGTGTTGCTCTACCGGAGCCCCCTGGCACAGATGGCCCGGGCCCGGCTCGACGTGCTGCGCGGGACCAACGACGGCTTCGAGGTGGCGCAGCGGGACCTGGAGCTGCGCGGCCCCGGCGAAGTGCTGGGGACCCGTCAGACCGGCCTGATGCAATTGCGGGTGGCGGATCTGGTGCGCGATGCCGACCTGATGCCAGTCGTCCAGGAACTGGCCAGCCAGCTCGGCGGCCAACCGGAGGTCGTAGCGGCACTGATGCAGCGCTGGATCGGGAGCGGCAGCCGCTACGGCGAGGTCTGAGTCACCGGCCGGGTGGACCACCAGATCAGCGCAAGCAGCAGCACCTGCAACGGCAGCCGCCAGAAAAGGGCCGCCTGGCTCATCTCCGGAAACAACTGCGGATTCATCCACATGTAGACATTGGCCGGCGTCACGCAGACCGTCAGCAACAGGAGCCCGTTGCCCGCCCACTCCCGCCAGCGGGGCAACCAGATGCCGATCGCGCCCAGCACTTCGAACACCCCACTGACATACACCGCGCTGAGCGGGAACGGGATATAGGGCGGCACGATCTTTACAAACATGTCCGTGGCGACGAAGTGGGCGACGCCACCGCCAAAGAAATAGAGAAAGACCAGCGCCAGGCCCAGGTACCGAAATATTTTGCGCGTCATGGCTTCGTTGGTCCCGGAGTGCCGAACAGGATTGCCCGCTGCGCATCGTCCATCTCGGGCGGACGTTGAAACGGCTTGCCGGCAGCCCAGGCCCGCACGGTAGCCGGCCGGGCCCGGATCACGTCGTGCCAGCGCCGCACGTGCGGATAGTCGGCCAGGTCGACGTAGTGCCACTCATGACTGGCGGCCCAGGGGTAGCACGCCATGTCCGCAATGGAGTAGTCGCCGGCGATGAACTCGCGATCGGCCAACCGCTGATCCAGCACCTTGTAGAGGCGCTGGGTTTCCCGGGTGTAGCGGTCGATGGCGTAAGGGATCGTCTCGGGCGCGTAGCGGGCAAAGTGATGGTTCTGACCGAGCATCGGGCCGAACCCGGCCATCTGCCAGAACAGCCACTCCAGCACCGCCGTTCGGCCGCGGACCTCGGTCGGCAGGAAACGGCCGGTCTTGTCGGCGAGGTACACCAGGATCGCGCCGGACTCGAACACCGTGATGGGCTCGCCGCCGCCGGCGGGCGCCCGGTCGATGATCGCCGGCATCCGGTTGTTGGGCGAGAAGGCCAGGAAGTCCGGTTTGAACTGGTCGCCGTGGCCGATATCGACCGGCACGATTCGGTAATCCAGCCCGGCCTCTTCGGTGAAGAGGGTGATTTTGTGGCCGTTGGGCGTTGGCCAGTAATAGAGGTCAATCATGGTCCTACTCGTCATCCCAGTAGTCGGCGCGGTCCCGCAGCCGGGTCATGTGATACATGCCGGCAGGTCCGTCGCCCGCATAGGCACCGACCTTGCCGGAATCGGGGTATTCGCAGATCTCGGGATCCAGCGCCGTGCTGATGGCCAGGTAGCGCAACTCGCTCTTGCCCGTATTGACGAGCTGGTGTGCCGTGGTCGCGTCGCCCGCCGGACAGCCGATCAGGTCGCCGGGCCCGACAGGGTGGCGCGCCGCGCCCAGGCGCAGTTCACCCTGGCCGGCCAGCACGAGGAACAGTTCGTCGTTGTTCCGGTGGCTGTGGAAGGGGTAGGCCGACTTGCCCGGCGCCACCGCCGTCACGTTGACGCCCAGCTTCGTCAGACCCAGGGCCTGACTGAGGCGGGCAGTGCTCGCGTCGAAGCGGTCGGCTGTGGTGCCCGCAGGCCGGAACCCGGCCGGCCGCGGAACGGGCTGGACCTTGTCGATGGAAACGATGGGAGCGGTCATGCTGTGGTCTCCGGCGCTCGGTGTCTTGCGCCATGCTGCCGGTTTGTGAAGATTGTTGCCATCATGCCAGCCACCCGCGTCCAGCCCCTTCGCCGAGCTGCCGTCATGGTCAGCGACCTCGACCGGTCTCTGTCCCTGTACAGGGACGTCCTCGGGCTGACCGTGTGGAAGCAGGGGACCGCCGGCGATAATCCGGTGTTCTTCGACCTGCTTGGCGTCAACCCGGGCCAGGCCCGCTTCGCCATCCTGCAGGCCCGAGGCAGCGAGGTCGGCATGGTGGGGCTCTTCGAAGTGACCGGCCCACGGCCGGCCCTGCTGGGTCGGGGACCGGGCACGGGCGTCAATATCGGGGAAGTGGCGCTGGTGTTTCCCGCAGAGCGGGTGACCGACACCGCCCGTGCCATCCAGTCGATGGGCCTGCCCATCATCTGCCCACCGCGCCGCTTCGACGTACCCGGCGGTGGCCACGCCCTCGAGATGACGTTTCGCGATCCCGACGGGGCGCTCGTGAACCTGATCGAGTGGCTGGCAGACTGACCGGCCAGACTTCGACCAGCTAGACTTCGACCAGCTAGACTTCGCGGATGGCCACCGGACTAGCCCATAGCTTCTCTCGCCTCGGCAATGAACTCGCCCTGCAGGCTCGCCAATACGCGCGCCTCATGCGTCTCGACAAGCCGGTCGGCATCTGGCTGCTGCTGTGGCCGACGCTCTGGGGGCTCTGGATAGCGGGCGCCGGCAGGCCGAAACCCGTCAACTTCCTGGTGTTCGTGGCGGGCGTCCTGGTGATGCGCTCGGCAGGCTGCGTGATCAACGATTTCGCTGACCGCCACATCGACGGCGCCGTGACCCGCACCCGCTCGCGACCACTCGCGGCCGGTCAGGTGACACCGGCGGAAGCAATGGCCCTGTTCGCCGTTCTCGGCCTGATGGCCCTGGCGCTGCTGTCTCTGCTGAATCCGCTCGCCCGCCTGCTCGCCGTCGGCGCCGCCATGCTCACGGTGATCTACCCCTTCAGCAAGCGGTGGGTCTCCGCACCCCAGCTGCTGCTCGGCGCCGCCTTCGGCTGGGGCATACCGATGGCCTTCGCCGCGGAAACTGAAATTGTTCCCAAGCTGGCCTGGCTGCTGTGGCTCGACGTCGTCGTGTGGGCCGTGATCTACGACACCATGTACGCGATGGCGGACCGCGAGGATGACCTGCGGATCGGCGTGCGGTCCACCGCAATACTGTTTGGCTCGGCGGATCTTTTTATCATCTTCCTGTTGCAGATCGTGCTCGTGACCGGGCTGCTGCTGGCCGGACGGGAGGGCGGACTCGGCGTCTGGTACCAGGCTGGCGTAGCCGTCGGGGCGTTGCTGCTGGCCAGCCAGCTGTGGACGATCCGGCGCCGTGACGCCGATGCCTGCTTCCGCGCTTTTCTGGCCAACCGGTTCGTCGGGGCCGCCGTCTTCGCCGGCATCGTTCTGGACTACACCTTCAGGTCGGCGGCGTGAACGGTTGACGGCACTGAGGGCGGCGTCCAGGCAACCGTCCACAGCGATAGCCGCGGGACGCCCAGGGCACTGAATTCGGCGGCGAGGGTTGTCGCCGTGGCGCCGGTGGTGAGCACATCGTCCACCAGCAACACGTGCTGGCAGCGTTCGATGGCTCGCGCATTCAGCAGCGCGAATGCCCCACGCAGATTGTCCCGCCGGAAGGGAGCGGCCAGGCCCGACTGCTCCGGCGTCTGTCGGACCCGGCGGCATAGGTCAGTGCGCAGCGGCCAGCCCCGCCGGTCGCACAGGCCCCGGGCGATCTCCTCCGCCTGGTTGAAGCCCCGCGACGCTTCCCGGCGCCAGTGCAGGGGCACCGGCACCACCGCATCGGGCGGCTCAGGCACGGCGGGCATCCGCCAGTGGAGCAGCTGACCGAGACCCCGGGCAACCGGCACTTGCCGCCCGAACTTGGCTGCCGCGACCAGGCGGTCCACCGGGTATACATATGTAAGGGCGCAGCGGACCTCAGCCAGTGGCGCGGGCGGTTCCGGGGAAGTCTCGAGCCAGGGCAGGTCGGCCAGGCAGCCGGCACAGGCCGGTTCAGCACCGCCGGCGACCTGCCCGCACAGGAGACAGCGCGGGGGAAACAGGGCGTCCAGGACCTGGTCAACCCGCCTCCACGTCATAAGTTGACAGCCTCCGGGCCCGTTCCGATACTGCCCGTCCATTAAGCCGGTGCGGACGGTCCCGGTCCCGCGCCAAAAGCAAGGACTTCCCATGGATATGCCAGTCCCCCGCACCGACTGGACGCTGGCCGAGGTCGGGGCGCTGTTCCGCCTGCCGCTCCACGAGCTACTGTTTCAGGCGCACACCGTGCACCGGGCGCATTTCGATCCGGCCGAAGTGCAAATCAGCACCCTCATGAGCATCAAGACGGGCGGCTGCCCGGAAGACTGCGGCTACTGCCCCCAGAGCGTGCACTTCAACACCGGCCTGACACCCGAAGCGCTGGTGCCTCTCGCCGCCGTCGTGGAAGCGGCCCGGGCCGCCCGGAATCGCGGCGCCACCCGCTTTTGCATGGGTGCCGCTTACCGCAACCCGA
>JBDSWH010000109.1:0-6471 GCA_039926785.1 Gammaproteobacteria bacterium | reverse complement strand
GCTGGAGCAGCGTCTCGGCCGCACAGCCGAGAAGAATCTCTTGCCGCTGCAGCAGGGCGACGTTCCGGACACGTGGGCGGACGTGGAAGATCTCGTCACCGACGTGGGCTACCGGCCAGCGACGCCGGTCGAAGTCGGAGTTGGCCGCTTCGTGGACTGGTATCTCGACTACCATAAGGTCTCCCTCTAGAGGAGTGCCCTCATGGCGGATGACCTGCTTGAAGCCCCGGCCTGGAAGGCGCTGGGGCGGCATGCCGCGGGACTGTCCGGCACCCATCTTCGCGACCTGCTCGATCAACCGGGCCGCTTCCAGGCATTTTCCCGCCAGCACGGCGACTTCCTCCTCGATTTCTCCCGCAATCGCCTGACTCCCGACACCCTGCGCCTGCTCATCTCGCTGGCCGATGCTCGCGATGTGCCACGCCGGATTCAGTCGCTGTTCGCTGGCGATGTGGTCAATGCCACCGAGAACCGGCCGGCCCAGCACATGGTGCTGCGGGGGCCCGACGGCCCGGCCCTTTTGGTCAATGGCACCGACATCCGGGCGGAGGCGGGCGCCGAGAGGGAACGCATGCTGGCGCTGGCGGACGCGGTCCGGTCCGGGGAGTTCCGGGGCGCCACAGGCAGTCGCATCCGCCACGTCGTCAATATCGGGATCGGCGGTTCGGATCTGGGCCTGGTCATGGCCATCGCGGCATTGCATGAGTTCTGTACACCCAAGGTGCGCATCCACTACGTCTCGAACGTGGACGGAACGCAGTTGGCAGACGTTCTGGCCGCCGTGCCAGCGGCCGAGACCCTGTTCGTTGTCTGCTCGAAGACCTTCGTTACCTGGGAGACTGCGTTAAACGCGAATGCCGCGCGCACCTGGCTGATCGGCCAGCTGGGCGAGGCCGCCGTGGCCCGACACTTCGTGGCGGTATCGGTGAACGCCCAGGCGATGGACCAGTTCGGTATCGCCGGTGAACACCGTTTCCGGATGTGGGACTGGGTCGGTGGCCGATATTCGCTCTGGTCATCCATCGGTATCGCCATTGCCATCGCCATTGGCAGCGAGCACTTCCGCGAACTGCTGGCGGGCGGGCATGCACTGGACGAGCATTTCCGGACCGCAGCCCTTGCCGACAACCTGCCAGTGCTGCTCGCGTTGATTGCCGTCTGGAACCAGAACTTCCAGGGCACCACGAGCCGGGTCATCCTGCCTTACGACGCCCGCCTGCACCGGTTTCCTGCGTACCTCCAGCAGCTCGAGATGGAGAGCAATGGCAAGGGCGTCGACCGGGACGGCCAACCGGTGCACTGGACCACCGGCACGGTGATCTGGGGCGAGCCTGGCAACAATGCCCAGCATTCTTTTTTCCAGCTCCTGCACCAGGGCACGGCCAACTTCGCGGCCGACTTCATTGCCCCCGTGGAAGGCTCCAGTTCCTATGCGGACCAGCACCTGGTCGGGCTCGCCAACTTGCTTGCCCAGGCCGAGGCCTTCGCCCGCGGCTATCCACTGGAGGCGGCGCGCGCGGAGCTTCAGGCGAAGGGCCGGAGCGCGGAGGACGTCGCGCGGCTGGCGCCCCATAAAGTCCACCCCGGGAATCACCCGAACAACATCCTGCTGCTTCGGCGGCTCGATCCGGCGAGCCTGGGCTTCCTCATTGCGCTCTACGAACAGAAGGTCTTCGTCCAGTCCTGCATCTGGGGCATCAACCCCTTCGACCAGTGGGGCGTCGAACTCGGCAAGGTGATGGCCGTGGGCATGCACAACGCGCTCATTACGCCCGCCGGGCCCGGCCTGCCGCCGGTCGGCCAGGTCATCCGGGAGTGGTCCAGGGACGCGTGAGGCAAGCTCCCGGGTGACCGCCGGGTGGGGCCCCCCGCGAAGAGGCGCTGCGGCAGGGCCCGTGACCGGTTTGGTTGCCTTACCCCGCCGAGCCGCTACTCTACACGTTCGCTTCGGCACCTCAGTTCGGAAATAACCAATGAGAATAACGGTACACGGTACCGGATACGTGGGCCTCGTGACGGGCGCCTGCATCGCCCAGGCCGGCAACCATGTGGTCTGCGTGGACATCGATGCAACCAAAGTCGCGGCCCTGAATGGCGGCGAGATCCCCATCTACGAACCGGGCCTGGCGGAGATCGTCCGCCGCAATCATGTCGCCGGCCGCCTGAATTTCACGACCGACGTGGCCGAGGGCGTGCGCCACGGGGAACTGCAGTTTATTGCGGTGGGCACCCCCAAAAACGAGGACGGTTCGGCTGATTTGCGCCACGTGCTCACGGTGGCTGCCACCATCGGGCAGTACATGACCGACTACAAGGTTGTCGTGGACAAGTCCACGGTTCCGGTGGGTACGGCCGACCGGGTGCAGGAGGCCATTGCGGCGGCGCTGGCAACGCGCCACTTCAACGTGGAATTCGACGTGGTCTCCAACCCCGAGTTCCTGAAGGAAGGCGCGGCCGTTGCCGACTTCATGAAGCCGGACCGGATCATCGTCGGCACGGAGAGTGCACGGGCGGCCGACCTGCTTCGTCAACTCTATGAGCCGTTCAGCCGAAGTCACGACAAGCTCATCGTCATGGACGTGCGGTCGGCCGAGCTGACCAAGTACGCGGCAAACGTCATGCTGGCCACGAAAATCAGCCTCATGAACGAGCTTGCCAATATCGCCGAACGCTACGGCGCCGACATCGAGCAGGTGCGGATCGGCATCGGCTCGGATCCGCGCATCGGCTACTCGTTCATCTATCCCGGCTGCGGGTACGGCGGCTCGTGCTTCCCGAAGGATGTCCACGCACTGATTCGCTCGGCCGAGGAGATCGGCTACGACGCCGAACTGGTGCGGGCGGTCGATAACGTCAATGACCGGCAGAAGCGCCTCCTGTTCCAGAAGATCACGGCGCATTACGGCGGCAAGCTCAAGGGCCTTACGCTGGCGCTCTGGGGCCTGGCCTTCAAGCCCAATACCGACGACATGCGCGAGGCTCCCAGTCGTGTGCTGATGGAAGCCCTGTGGAAGGCCGGTGCCAAGGTTCGCGCTTACGATCCCCAGTCCATGGCGGAAACCGGCAGGGTCTACGGCAGTCGGCCCGACCTGACGCTGTGCCCGTCGGCCGAAGAGGCGCTTCGGGGCGCCGATGCGCTGGTAATCGTCACCGAGTGGCAGGAATTCCGCAGTCCCGATTTCGACCAGATACGGACCATGCTCCGTGCACCGGTAATTTTCGACGGCCGCAACCTCTACGACCCGAAGCTGCTCGCGAAGCAGGGCTTCGCCCACTACGCCATCGGCCGGGGCAAGGCGCTCCCCGTGTAGGAGCGCCTTTAGGCGCGATCAATGAACCTGGTTCCCGTTATCCTCTGTGGCGGTTCGGGCACGCGGCTCTGGCCGCTTTCCCGGGCGCTCTACCCCAAGCAGCTGCTTGCCCTCACCGGGTCCCGGTCACTCCTCCAGGACACGGTGGGCCGGCTGGCGCTGCTGCCCGGTTCGATCGATCCGCCGGTGGTCATCTGCAATGAAGCGCATCGGTTTCTCGTGGCCAGCCAGCTTCGGGAGGTGGGGGCGGACCCGCTCCTGATTCTCGAGCCTGAGGGGCGCAATACGGCCCCTGCGGCCGCTATTGCGGCGCTGGCGGCGCGCCAGCGCGCCGGTCGCGACGTGTTGCTGCTCGTGTTGCCGGCTGACCATGTCCTGCGGGATCCGGCGGCGTTTGCGAGGGCGGTGGGGCTGGCGATCCCTGCGGCGGCTGCGGGGCAGATGGTTACTTTTGGCGTCGTACCCACCCAGCCGGAAACCGGTTACGGCTATATCCGCACGGACCCCCGGAGTGAGACTGCGACCGATGCCGGCGTGGCGGCAGTGCGTGAGTTTGTGGAAAAACCCGACTACGAGACCGCGCAGCGATACGTCAATTCCGGCGCGTACCTGTGGAACAGTGGCATGTTCCTGTTTTCCGCAGACGCCTACCTACGGGAACTCGAAGCCCATGCGCCCGACATTGCCGCCGCCGCTGCCCGCGCACTGGACGCGGCTAACAGCGATGCCGGCCTCCTCACACTCCAGCGGGACACCTTCCAGCAGTGTCGCCAGGAGTCCATCGACTATGCCGTGATGGAGAAAACCCGTCACGCAGCGGTGGTGCCACTGGCAGCTGGCTGGAGCGATGTGGGGTCATGGGCGTCACTGCACGACGTTTCGGACCGGGACGGCCAGGGTAACGCGCTCACCGGCGACGTGGTGGCAGTGGACTGCACGAATTCCTACGTCCGGGCCGAGAGCCGGCTTGTTGCCGTGGCCGGCCTGGACGGCTGCATCGTCGTGGAGACCAGGGACGCTGTGCTCGTCGTGCCGAAGAGCCGCGCCCAGGATGTGAAGAAGATCGTTGAAGAGCTCGAGCGGCAAGCGCGGCCCGAGACCCGTTTAGGACGGGAGGTGTTCCGGCCCTGGGGCAGCTACGACAGTCTTGACGGTGCGCCGGGATTCCAGGTCAAGCGCCTGACGGTATTGCCGGGCGCCGTGCTTTCCCTGCAGATGCATCAGCGCCGGGCCGAGCACTGGGTAGTGGTTTCCGGTATAGCCCGCATTACGCGGGATGACGAAGTTTTTGACCTGGCGGCAGGGGGTCACACGTTCATTCCCCTGGGCGCGAAGCACCGAATCGAGAATCCCGGAACCGACACGCTGCGGATCATCGAGGTCCAGGTCGGGGACTACCTGGGCGAGGACGATATCGTCCGCTTCGAGGATCGCTATGGACGCCAGGGCCGTACCGACTAGCACCGCCATGCTGAACTGTTTCAAGGCCTACGATATCCGGGGCCGCGTACCCGACGAACTGAACGAGGAGGTAGCCACCCGGATCGGCCACGCTTGTGCCGTGTTTCTTCAGTCCCAGGGTGGCCGGCCGGGTCCGGTCGTGGTGGGGGAGGACATGCGGCTGTCCAGCCCTGCATTGGCCGATGCCGTTACCCGGGGATTGAATGCGGGCGGGGCGGATGTCTTGCGGATCGGGATGTGTGGCACGGAGGAGGTCTACTTCGCCACGTCGCACCTGAAGGCGGGCGGTGGAATCATGGTGACTGCCAGCCACAACCCGGCGGACTGGAACGGCATGAAGCTGGTCCGGGAGGCATCCCGGCCCATCAGTGGCGATACGGGCCTGAATGAAATCAGGGCGCTGGCCGAGGCGGCCACTTTCCCGTCCTGCCCGGTACCCGGCAGGAGTCTGCGCGCGGCGCCTTTCGCGGCCTATCTGGACCACCTGCTGGGGTACGTCGACCGAACCTCCATGCGGCCGCTCCGGCTGGTGGTCAATGCCGGCAATGGCGGCGCCGGGCATGTCATCAATGGCCTGGAGTCCCGGCTGCCCTTCATCTTCACCAAGCTCCAGCACGAGCCCGACGGCACCTTTCCGCACGGGGTGCCAAACCCGCTGCTGCCGGAGAACCGACGGCTCACCAGCAAGGCTGTCCGGGCGAACAAGGCCGACTTCGGCGTGGCCTGGGACGGCGACTTTGACCGCTGCTTTCTCTTCGACGAGCGGGGCGCATTCATCGAGGGCTACTACATTGTGGGCCTGCTGGCCGAGGCAATGCTCTCCCTGCGGCCTGGTTCCCGCATCATTCACGACCCCCGCCTGACCTGGAACACGATCGACATCGTGCGGCGGCAGGGCGGGCTCCCGGTGCAGAGCAAGACGGGGCACGCCTTCATCAAGGAGCGCATGCGGGCGGAGGATGCCGTGTACGGGGGTGAGATGAGCGCCCACCACTACTTCCGGGATTTCGCCTACTGCGACAGCGGCATGATTCCGTGGCTGCTCGTCGCCGGGATCCTGTCGGTGAGCGGCAAGCCGCTGTCGTCGCTGGTGGCAGAGCGCATTGCCGCCTTTCCCTGCAGCGGCGAGATCAACCGGCAGGTTGCCGATCCCAAGGCCGTTCTTCGCCGGGTCCGGGATATCTATGCGCCCCAGGCGCTGTCGCTGGACGAGACGGACGGGATCAGCTTCGAATTCCCTGAGTGGCGCTTCAACCTGCGGGTGTCCAATACGGAGCCGTTGATCCGACTGAATGTCGAGAGCCGGGCGGACGTGGCGCTGATGGAGGCGAAGACGGCGGAGTTGCTGGACTTCCTGGCTATAGCGAATTAGTCGATCAGTTCTTCATGGGCCGATTCAAGTCCTCCCCAGTTTGGACAGAAAGTCCCACATAGCGCGCCAGTAAAGAGCTTTATCACCATCAAACCAGAGGTCCGATTTTACGCGCGGATCGAGACTCAGGCGACCCGCTTCAATCAGCGCGGAAAGCTTACGTCTCGGAGTTACTCGACGATCGCGTAACAGCGACATGAGGTAGCCGGCATCCGCTGGGAACGTATCCCGGCACCAAAAGCGTTGCGCCTCTGGAATTGGTCCCAGGTTGAATTGGAAGTGTCCGAAGTGCGCATCCAACTGGTGTCGTGGGTAGTCCTTTCCGGC
>JBDSWH010000108.1:0-12671 GCA_039926785.1 Gammaproteobacteria bacterium | reverse complement strand
CGGCGGCCCACGCTGGCATCACGCGCCGCACTGAGCCACCGCTGATGATCCGGGAAGGCGAGCCGGTGGCGCCGCCAACCGGCCCCTCACCACGCTGGGAAACGGCACTTGCCGCATTCGACTTAAGCCCGCTCTGGTCCGACTACCTGGGCGCCGGTTTCCGCGACGTCTACAGCGCCGCGCGCCACTATGAGGCTGAGGCGTATCACGCCGAAGTGCCGGGCCTGGACTACGAGTGGTATCTCGGGGCGTTGTGAGCTCACGGCATGATTGAACGCGGTAGTCGCGCCGTTGGCCGGATTGACCTCGCGACGGCGGGTTGGCAGCGCAACGAGTACGGCGTCGACGTCCTGATCCTCTCGGCAGATCCCGTCTCGGGTGCCGTGACCCTTGCCCTTCGCACGCCGGCCGGGCTCCGGTACCCGGAGAAAGAGCACTACTACGACTGCGACCAGGACCTGTTCCAGTTCGCGGGAGAATTTCACCACGATGAGGAACTGTCGTTCCGCCAGGGTGACTACGTGTGGCGGCCGGCGGGCACTGTGTACGGCCGCAGCGAGGGCTCCGACGGCGGCATCATCCTGGCCTCGCTGGGGCGCAAGCCGGCGCGTCATCATTACGACGAATACCCCGGGAGCTGGCCCGGCCATCACCGCATCGACCGGCTGTGGCACGTGCGGCCTGATCCCTTCGTGGTCCGGGCCGGCGAGAAGCCCTGGCAGCCGGCAGACCTCCACGTTGGCATCGAGGTCCAGCTGCTGCGTGGCCAGCCCGGAATCCGGTCGGACAACGCGGGCGCCTCCGTGCATTCCCCCTGGGGCGCCGAGGCAGCGTTCCTGCTCCGCCTGCCGGCTGGTCATGCGGGGGATTTCCCGGCCTGGCCCGGGATCGTCATTGAGGCCCTGGTTGTTGACGGTCGCGCAAGGCTTGGCGAGGTCGACTGGTACCGGGGCTGCTACGGCTTCGACAGCCTGCGGGGCGCCTGCCACGTGTCCGCCGCACTGACGCTGTACTGCCGGAGTTTCCGCCGCCTGCCCTAGCCCGGCCTTTCCCCGCCCCGTTCCCCGGCGTAGGCTGAGCCCAGGTTCACGACCCCCAATAAACAGAACGATAGGGGACTACTGTGGCTGATGCCTTCATCTTCGATCACGTTCGCACGCCCCGGGGACGCGGCAAGCCCAGCGGCGCGCTCCACGAGGTCACTCCCATCGAGCTCGTCACCCAGGTGTTGCGGGCACTGCGGGACCGGAACCGGCTCGACACGAGTCGCCTGGACGACGTCATCCTGGGCTGTGTTGCGCCGGTGGGCGAGCAGGGAGCCGACATCGCGCGGGTAGCGGTACTGAACGCGGATTACGCGGAGACCGTGCCGGGGAAGCAGCTCAACCGCTTCTGCGCCTCGGGTCTCGAGGCGGTGAACACCGCGGCGGCCCAGGTGATGTCCGGCCAGTCGGACCTCTGCATCGGCGGCGGCGTTGAATCCATGTCCCGGGTGCCCATGGGGTCGGACGGCGGCGCCATGGCATCGGATCCGCACGTGGCCTACAAGACCTACTTTGCCCCGCAGGGCATCGGCGCGGACCTGATTGCGACGAAGTACGGGATCAGCCGGCAGGACTGCGATGCGTATGCCGCGGAGAGCCAGAAGCGCGCTGCCCACGCCTGGGCGTCAGGCTGGTTCCGGAATTCCGTACTGACCATCCGCGACTCGCTCGGCATCACGCTCCTGGACCAGGACGAGCACATGCGACCGGACACCACCGCCGCGGGCCTTGCCGAACTCAAGCCGGCGTTCACCACCATGGGCGAACAGTTCGGCTTTGATTCCGTGGCGCTCCAGCGATACCCGGAAGTCGAGCGCATAGACCACGTCCATACCGGGGGCAACTCGTCGGGAATCGTCGATGGCGCTGCCGGAGTGCTGGTGGGCAGCCGCGAAATGGGGAAGGCACTGGGCCTGAGGCCCCGGGCCCGCATTGTGGGCTTCGCATCGATCGGCTCGGAACCCACCATCATGCTCACGGGGCCCGGGCCGTCCGCGCACAAGGTGCTGAAGCGCTGTGGCATGCAGGCCAGCGACATCGACCTCTTCGAGCTCAACGAAGCTTTCGCTTCCGTCGTGCTGCGCTTCATGCAGGAACTCGGCATTCCTCACGACCGTATCAACGTCAACGGTGGCGCGATCGCGATGGGCCATCCGCTCGGCGCCACCGGCGCCATGATTCTCGGCACCGTGCTGGACGAATTGGAGCGCCGCCAGAAGGGCACGGCACTGGTCAACCTGTGCATTGGTGCCGGCATGGGCACCGCCACGATCATCGAGCGGGTGTCAGCATGAGCCGGAACATGAAACAGGCAGCAAACCAGGCCATTCGCATCGAGGTGGACGGCCAGGGAATTGCGACCCTGACGATTGATCTCCCGGGGCGGTCGATGAACTTGATCACGCCGGAGCTGACGGTCGAGCTCGCCGCTGCCGTTGACCGGATTGTCAGTGATCCCGCCATCAAGGCAGTCATCATCACCTCCGGCAAGGTCGCGTTCATTGCGGGCGCCGACCTCATGGACATCGTCAACATCTATGGCAGTGGGGCCACGGGGCCCGAGCTGATGCGCGAAATCAGCCGGTATTCGGCCGTGCTTCGCAAGCTGGAGACGGGTGGCAAGCCCGTTGCTGCCGCCATCAATGGCACCGCGCTGGGCGGCGGGCTGGAACTCTGCCTCGCCTGCCACTTCCGCGTACTCGCGAACGATCCGAAGGCCGTGGTGGGGTTGCCCGAGGTGCAGGTGGGGCTGCTGCCAGGTGCCGGTGGTACCCAGCGCTTGCCACGCCTCATCGGTATCCAGCCCGCCCTCGAACTGATGACCCAGGGCACCCACGTGGAGCCCGAGAAGGCGAAGGCTCTCGGCATCGTCCATGCCCTCGCGCCGGCCGACGAGGTCGTCGGCGCGGCGCGGCGCTGGCTGCTGGAGGTGGCCGACCCTGTGCAGCCCTGGGACAAGAAGGGTTTTCGCTGGCCCGGCGGCGCGGGCGCCAGGCACCCCGGCGCCCAGCAGACGTTCATGGCCGGCAGCGCGCTGATCGCCGACAAGACCCAGCACAACTATCCGGCTCCAATCGCCATCCTGTCGGCGGTCTATGAAGGCAGCATCGTGCCCTTCGACACGGGGCTGAAGATCGAGGCCCGGCATTTCACGAGCCTGCTGCTGGATCCCGTGTACCGGAACATGACCCGGACGCTATTCATCAACAAGGGCGCCGCAGACAAGCTCGTGCGCCGGCCCGCGGGCGTGGCCAAGTCGAAGGTCACGCGGCTGGGCATGCTGGGCGCCGGGATGATGGGTGCCGGCATTGCCTACGTGTCGGCACGCGCTGGCATGGACGTGGTCCTCCTTGATTCGACCCGCGAGGCGGCGGACAAGGGCAAGGACTATTCGCGCGCGCTGCTGAATAAGCGCGTAGACCAGGGGCGTACGTCATCCGCGGAGATGGACGCGCTTCTCGGGCGGATCCATCCCACCACCGACTATACCGATCTCGCCGGCTGCGAGCTGGTGATCGAGGCTGTGTTCGAGAGCCGCGAAATCAAGGCGGACGTCACGCGGCAGACCGAAGCCGTGCTGGCGGCCACCGCCATGTTCGCGTCCAACACCTCCACGCTGCCCATCACTGGCCTGGCGGAGGCCTCGCAGCGACCTGCCAACTTCATCGGCCTGCACTTCTTCTCGCCCGTAGACAAGATGCCGCTGGTCGAGGTGATCCTGGGACGAAAGACTTCGGAAGAGACCCTCGCGCGGGCGCTCGACTACGTGGCGCAGATCCGAAAAACGCCCATCGTGGTGAACGACAGCCGGGGCTTCTACACCAGTCGGGTGTTCATGACCTATGCCAACGAGGGCATGGCCCTTCTGCAGGAAGGAGTACTGCCGGCCCTGATCGAGAATGCCGGCAGGCAGGCCGGCATGCCCGTCGGCCCGCTGGCCGTGCACGATGAGGTGAGCCTGGAGTTGTCGGCAAAGATTCACAAGCAGACCCGGAAGGACCTCGGTACCAGCTACACGGGCCCATCGGCGATCGACGTGGCGCTCAAGTTCGCCGAGGAACTGGATCGCAAGGGCAAGAAGTACGGCAAGGGCTTCTACGAGTACCCGAAGGACGGGAGGAAGTTCCTGTGGCCGGGCATCGCGGGCATTTACCCGCCGGCTGCGGCGCAGCCGGACGTGGAGGAGGTCAAGAAGCGCCTGCTGTACGTCCAGGCCGTGGAGACGGCTCGCTGCCTCGAGGAGCGCGTGGTGACGGAGGCGGCGGATGCCGACGTGGGCTCCATCCTCGGTTGGGGCTTTCCCGCCTGGACCGGTGGCACGCTCTCCCTGATCGAGACCGTTGGCCTGCCGCAGTTCGTGGCGGAATGCGACCGGCTGGCAGCGGCTTACGGCTCGCGCTTCCGCGTGCCTGATTCACTGCGGGCGCGGGCGGCACGCAACGAACTGTTCTATCCGCGAGCGGCAACCATTGCCTCGCGCTCGGCTGCCTGACAGCCAGGCTCGCCACACCGGCATGGAGCGGCACCACTTCGACCCCGAGCACCAGATGTTCCGGGACTCCGTGCGCCGCTTTTTCCAGAAGGAGGTCGAGCCGCATCGGGACCGCTGGCACGAGCAGGGCCAGGTGGACCGGGAGGCCTACCGCAAGGGTGGCGAGCAGGGTTTGTTGCTGATGCAGGCCGATGAAGACTACGGCGGCGCCGGTGTGCGTGACTTCCGCTACGAGCAGATCCTGATCGAGGAGAACCTGCGCCACGGGGACAGCGGCCTGTACTTCACGCTGCACTCCCGGCTCGTGGCGCCCTACATCGAGGGGTTGGGTACCGAAGAGCAAAAGCGGCGGTTCCTGCCCGGGTGCATCCGGGGCGAAACCATCCTGGGCATTGCCATGACGGAGCCCGGCGCCGGCAGTGACCTGGCGGGGATCAAGACCCGCGCCGAGGACAAGGGCGATCATTTCCTGCTCAATGGTGCCAAGACCTATATCTCCAACGGCATCAATGGCGACCTCTTCGTGGTTGCCGCCCGCACCGGACCTGACCGGCAACTGGGACTGTTCCTCGTGGAGCGCGGGATGCCGGGCTTCGCCCGCGGCCGCAACCTGAAGAAGATGGGCCTGAACTCCCAGGACACCGCCGAGCTGTTCTTCGAGAACGTCCAGGTGCCAAGAAACAATGTACTTGGCGATCCGGCCCGGGGCTTCTATCACCTGATGCAGTACCTCGTGGACGAGAGGCTGATTTCGGCCGCCCAGTATGTGGCCGCGGCCCAGGTAGCCTTCGACCTGACGCTCGACTACATCCGTGAGCGCCGGATCTTCGGGCAGCCAGTGGCGGATTTCCAGGTGAACCGGTTCAAGATGGCCGACATGCGAACCGAGATCGATATTGCGCAGGTGTTCGTCGACCACTGTGTCATGGAATTCAATGCAGGCCGGCTGTCGGCGGCGGACGTGGCCCGGGCAAAGCTTTTCTGCAGCGAGCTGGAGGGGCGCGTGACCGACGAGTGCGTTCAGCTCCACGGCGGGGCCGGCTACATGGACGAGTACCGGATTTCGCGCATGTACCGGGACGCGCGCGTCTCCCGAATTTATGCCGGATCCTCCGAAGTCATGCGGGAGATCATCGCGCGTTCCATCGGCCTGGACCCGCGACCCAAGGATCCGCAGTTGAAAGCGCAGCCCAGGAGCTGATGGGCCCGCTCGCCGGCCTGCGCGTCCTCGAACTCGCCGGCATCGGTCCCGGACCCTTCTGCGGGATGTTGCTGGGCGACCTGGGCGCCGACGTGATCCGCATTGACCGGCCGGGGACGGACCCGCTGGCGCCGCTCGACCCGCTCCGCCGCAATCGGCAGAGCATCGCGCTGAATCTGAAGCACCCGGACGGCGTGCGAACCCTGCTGCAGCTGGTGGAACAGGCCGACGCGCTCATCGAGGGGTTCCGGCCGGGCGTCGCCGAACGCCTCGGTGTCGGCCCTGACATCTGCCGGCAGCGGAACTCCCGTCTGGTGTACGGGCGCGTCACGGGCTGGGGCCAGGCCGGTCCGCTGGCCGGGGCTCCGGGCCACGACCTCAATTACCTTGCAGTGTCCGGTGCCCTGCATGCCTTCGGCCGCCCCGGGGAGCCGCCGATACCCCCTCTGAACCTGCTCGGTGACTTTGGCGGAGGAGGGCTGCTGCTGGCTTTTGGCCTGGTGTGCGCGCTCATGGAGGCCGCCCGGTCCGGACGTGGCCAGGTGGTGGATGCCGCCATGCTCGATGGCATCAACGCACAGATGGCGATGTTCCACGGCTTCCGTGCCGCAGGGCTCTTTGACGAACAGACCGGCACGCACTTCCTTAGTGGTGCCGCGCACTTCTACGCCACCTATGAGACGGCGGACGGCAAGTTCCTTGCGGTTGCGGCCCTGGAACCGGCGTTCTATGCGGACCTGGTCCGCCGCGCCGGGCTGGCCCCGGACCGCTTCGCGCAACACGGGCTCGCGGCGTACCCCGTGGCGAGCCCCGAGTGGCCGCGATTGAAGGCCGAACTGGCCGCCATCTTCCTCACGAAGACCCGGGACGAGTGGTGCTCGCTGCTCGAGGGGACCGACGCCTGCGTCGCACCGGTCCTGACCGTGACCGAGGCGAGCCAGCATCCCCATAACGTGGCGCGGAAAACCTTCCTCACGGTGAATGGCGTCCTGCAGAACGCGCCGGCGCCCCGCTTCAGTGCCACGGCAGCGGACGAACCGCGGGCACCGGTGCACGCGGGTGCGGACACCCGCGTGGTCCTCCGGCAGTCGGGCATGGCCGACGCCGACATCGACGCACTGATTGCCGCAGGCGCAGCGGCGGAATCTTCATGAGCGCCGACGTCGCCATCACCGCCGGCGATGGGCAGATGCTCCAGGCCACCGTGTACGAGTCCCCCGACGCACGGACCTGGGTCCTGGTCAATTCCGCGATGGGCGTGCGCCGCCGCTTCTACCGCCACCTCGCCATGCACCTCGCCGGGCAGGGTCTCGGCGTGGTGACCTACGACTACCGGGGCATGGGTGACTCGGTCGTCCGGGAAGGCCAGGTCGCGACGGTCCGCCTCGAGGATTGGGGCCGCCAGGATTTTCCCGCCGTGCTCCGCTGGCTGCGCGGGCGGTACGTTCCGGCCCGCGTCGTGGTGCTGGGTCACTCGGTGGGTGGGCAAGTGCTCGGTCTCGCACCCGATGTGCGTGACGTGGATGGCCTGGTCGGGGTTGCGGCCCAGTCGGGCTACTGGCGGCATTGGGATGGCCTCGAACGCGCCAAGGTCTTCAGCCTCTGGTACGCCGCAATTCCGCTGCTCACGCCGCTTGCTGACCGATTCCCGGCTGCCCGCTTCGGCCTGGGCCAGGACATCCCCTCGGGCGTTGCCCGGCAGTGGGCCGAGTGGGGCCGGGACCCCGACTACCTGCGCAGCCCGACCGCGGGCCCCCAGCCCCAGTACTACGAGCAGGTGCATTGTGGCCTGCGTACCTATTTGATCGACGGAGACCCCCTCGCACCGCCGCGCGCCGTGAGGGCCTGGCACGACTGGTTCCCGAATGCGGACCGCGAGTTCGTACAGCTGGAACCCCGCAATGCCGACGGGCGGAGTATCGGCCATTTCGGTTTCTTCGATCCCGCGATTGGTGCGGGCGAATGGACCGCGCTCACGGACTTCGTGCGAGGATGAGTGCCATGCAGGGCCTGATGATGGACGTCGCACTCACGATCACCGGGATTCTTCGCCACGCGGAGCAGAACCACCCCGGGCAGGTGGTCGTCTCGATCACCGCGGATCACCCGCGGCACCGGTATACCTACCGCGAGATGTTTGGCCGCGCGGCCCAGCTCGCCCACGCGCTCGATACCTTGGGATTGCCTGCGGAAGCGCGCGTCGCCACGCTGGCCTGGAACGATTTTCGCCACCTGGAGTTGTTCTACGCCGTAGCCTGTTCCGGCCGCATCTTGCATACCGTCAATCCGCGCCTGCTGCCTGAACAGATTGCCTGGATCATCAATCACGGGGGCGCCACAGTGCTGTTCGCGGCCCCCGAGTTCGCGCCCCTGCTGGCCAAGCTGACTCCGCACCTGGTGCACGTGAAGGCCGTCGTGTTCATGACAGGCGCGGGGCACATGCCCGCCGCCTCCCAGGCGCCGCTCCTGGCCGACGCCCGGTGCTACGAGACTCTGCTCGAGGGTGCCAGCACGGTGTTCGAGTGGCCCGCCCTGGACGAGCGGTCCGCCAGCGCGCTCTGTTACACGTCTGGCACGACAGGCAATCCGAAGGGAGTGCTCTACAGTCACCGCTCCAGCGTGTTGCATGCCCTGTCCACCGCGAGCGCCGATGTGATGGGCGCTTGCGCCATGGATACCGTGTTGCCGGTGGTTCCCATGTTCCACGTCAACGCCTGGGGAATTCCATTCCTGGCGCCGATGGTCGGCGCCAAGCTGGTACTGCCGGGCCGGGGTGCCGGCGATCCTGCCACGCTCGTCGATCTGATCAACAGCGAGCAGGTGACGCTCGCGCTCGGCGTGCCCACGGTCTGGCTGGCGCTGCTCCAGCACCTAGCGACCACGGGCACCAGCCTTCCCAGCCTGAAGCGAACCGTGGTTGGCGGCGCCGCGTGCCCGGCGACTGTCATCGACGAGTTCCGCGAACGGCATGGCGTGGAGACCCATCACGCCTGGGGCATGACTGAGACTTCGCCGCTCGGTACCTTTAATTCGCCGAAGCCGGGTCATGAGCTGCTATCCCCGGACGCACAACGTGCGCTAAAGGCCAAGCAGGGGCGGGGTGTGTTCGGAGTGGAATTGCGGATAGTGGACGACGACGGCCGGGACCTGCCCCGGGACGGCCAGAAGTTCGGCGCCCTGCAGGTCCGCGGTCCGTTCGTCGCCAGCGGCTATTTCGACCTGGACCCGGGCGAGACCCACACGGCGGACGGCTGGTTCAACACCGGCGACGTGGCGACGATTGATCCCGAGGGCTACCTCCAGATCACTGATCGTACGAAGGACGTGATCAAGTCCGGCGGGGAGTGGATCAGCTCCATCGAGGTGGAAAATCTGGCGATGGAGCACCCGGCGATCGCCGAGGCGGCGGTCATCGGCGTGACGCACCCGAAATGGTCGGAGCGACCGTTGCTCGTCGCGGTCCTGAAGCCGGGCGAAGCCGTGTCCTCGGACGACCTGCTGGCCTTCCTCGCGGGCCGGGTGGCGAGCTGGTGGGTGCCCGACGACGTCATCTTCGTGGCCGAGCTTCCCCACACGGGTACCGGCAAGGTCAGCAAGCTGCTGCTGCGTGACCAGTATCGCAATCACCTCATGTAGGAGACCGCCATGACTCTGCCGATCACCACTCTATACGCCAGCCTGCTCGCGATCCTCTATGTGGTCCTCGGCTACCGGGTGGCGCAGCGTCGCCTGCGCTTCCAGGTCGGACTGGGAACCGGCCAAAGTGCGGAACTGGAGCGCGCCGTCCGCATCCACGGCAACTTCGGGGAATACGTGCCGTTGGCGCTGCTGCTGCTTGCGTTCTTCGAATTGGGCGGGGGCCCCTCGTGGGCCGTGCAGGTTGCTGGCGCCGGCTTGCTGCTGGCCCGCGTTGCCCACGCGATCGGTCTCACGCAATCGTCCGGCCGAAGTGCCGGTCGGTTGTTCGGGATGGTGGCAACCTGGTTGATCATCCTTGGCCTGTCGATCGGGAACCTCATCACCGTTCTCGCCTGACCCGGCGACCGGCCCGCCCCGGACAGCCTAGCTGGCCGTGGCCACCCGACCAGCCCGCGCAAAGTGCATGCGCCAGTAGGCATTGCCGAAGCTGTCGAGCGAAACCCGGTTGCCCGTGCTGGGCGCGTGCACGAACCGGCCTGCGCCCAGGTAGATCGCTACGTGGGAGGTTCGGCTGCCATCGCGGAAGAACAGCAGGTCGCCCGCCCGGGCCGTCTCCAGCGGAACCGGCGTTGACGCCTCCAACTGCTCCGCCGCTGTGCGCGGCAGGCGCAGCCCCGCGTTGGAATAGGCGAATTGCACCAGGCCGCTGCAGTCGAATCCGTCGGGTGACGACCCGCCCCAGCGATAGGGCACGCCGACCATCTGCATTGCAGTGAAGACGACCTGGGCCCGGAGCTGGTCCGGCGGTTGCGCGGTCTCCGGCCAGTCCCCGTCCGCCAGTCCGGCGAAGTCAGTTGCGCGGGGCTGGCTGGCACAGCCCGCCAGCCCGACTGCAAAGGCCGCAAGGCCCGCCAGAATTACGCGGGAAAGACTGCGATTGAGTGCCATCAGCCGGAAGCCCAGAGCCGCGCCCGGCCGCCAGTTTACACCCCGTGGCGGGCCGCTTTGCCTGGTCGCCGGTCACAAAGTGTGCGCTGGACACCGGGCCACTCTATAATCCGCGGCCTTTCGTCCCCCCGGCTTCCCCCCATGAATGACCTCACGGCCCTCGGCGCTTCCAGGGACACCTCGAAGCTCCGGAACATCGCCATCATTGCCCACGTGGACCACGGCAAGACCACGCTCGTGGACAAGCTGCTGCGCCAGTCGAGCACCCTCGATTCCCGCTTCCAGCTGCCCGAGCGCGCGATGGACTCGAACGCCATAGAGAAGGAGCGGGGTATCACCATCCTGGCCAAGAACACCGCGATTATCTGGCAGGACTACCGGATCAACATCATCGATACCCCCGGGCATGCCGACTTCGGCGGCGAGGTGGAGCGGGTGCTGTCCATGGCCGACAGCGTGCTGCTGCTGGTCGACGCCGTCGACGGACCGATGCCACAGACGCGCTTTGTGACCCAGAAGGCCTTTGCCCAGGGCTTCACGCCCATCGTCGTGATCAACAAGATCGACCGCGACGGCGCCCGCCCGGGCTGGGTTCTGGACCAGACCTTCGAGTTGTTCGACCGGCTCGGCGCCACCGACACGCAGCTCGACTTCCCCGTGATCTACGCGTCCGCCCTCAATGGCTATGCCGGCCTCGAGCCGGGGACTCGCTCGGGCGACATGACCCCGCTCTTCGAGGCGATCGTGCGGCACGTCCGGCCACCCCAGGTGGACCCGGAGGGACCGCTGCAGCTCCAGGTGTCGAGCCTCGATTACGACTCCTACCTCGGGATGCTGGGCATTGGCCGCATCACCCGCGGGCGCGCCACCGCCGCGACCAACGTGAGCATTGCGGGTGCGGACGGCAAGATCCGCACGGGCAAGCTTGCCGAGCTGTTCGGCTTCCTCGGCCTCAATCGCTACAAGGTTGAGGAAGCGAGTGCCGGCGACATCGTGGTGTTCAGCGGGATCGAAGAGCTGTTCATCTCCGACACGGTGTGTGAACGGGACCACCCCGAAGCCCTGCCGCCGCTGAAGGTGGACGAGCCCACCATCACCATGACCTTCCAGGTGAACAAGTCTCCGTTCGCCGGCAAGGAAGGCAAGTTCCTGACCAGCCGTCACATCAAGGAGCGCCTGGAACGGGAGCTGAAGCACAACGTGGCGCTGCGCGTGGAGCCCACGGGCGACCCGGACAAGTTCCAGGTTTCCGGCCGCGGCGAATTGCACCTGTCCATCCTGATCGAGAACATGCGCCGCGAGGGCTACGAGCTGGCCGTGTCTCGGCCCGAGGTCATCCTCCAGGACTTCGATGGCGTGACCTGCGAACCCTGGGAACAGCTGACGGTGGACTTCGAGGAGGCCTACCAGGGAGCCGTCATGAGCCGGCTGGCCGAGCGCAAGGGCGAACTGCTGACCATGACGCCGGATGGCACCGGCCGGTTGCGCCTTGAGTACCGCATCCCGGCGCGGGGACTCATCGGTTTCCGCACCGAGTACCTCACGTGCACGGCCGGCACGGGGCTGATCTATCACGTCTTCGACAAGTACGACCGGCGCATCGCCGCGTCCATCGGTCAGCGGGTCAATGGCGTGCTGGTATCCATGGTGGCCGGCAAGGCGCTCGCCTACGCGCTCTTCAACCTGCAGGAACGCGGCCGGCTCTTCCTCGGCCACGGTGACCCGGTGTATGAGGGGATGCTCTGTGGCATCCACAGCCGCGGCAACGATCTTGTTGTGAATCCCACCAAGGCGAAGCAGCTCACGAACATCCGGGCCGCCGGCACGGACGAGGACCTCCTGCTGACGCCGGCCATCCGTATGTCGCTGGAGCAGGCGCTGGAGTTCATCGACGACGACGAACTCGTCGAGGTCACGCCCACCAGCATCCGCCTGCGGAAGAAGCTGCTGCTGGAGACAGACCGGAAGCGGGATTCCCGGCAGCGGGCGTAGGAGCGGCTGCAGCCGCGATCCTTTTTTGTAGGAGCGCCCGTCCCTTATAGGAGCGCTGTCCCTTGTAGGAGCGCCTTTAGGCGCGATACCTTAGAGGTGGATCGCGGCTAAAGCCGCTCCTACCATATTTAAAAAAAACAATAGGTTACAGCAATGTCTGAATACCATGCTCCGGTCCGCGACATGCTCTTTGCCATCCGCGATCTCGCGGGCCTGGACCAGCTCACCGCCCTTCCGGGGTACGGGGAAGCAACGGCGGACACGGTCGAGGCCATCCTCGAGGAGGCGGCCACGTTGGCGGGCAACGTCATCAGCCCGACCAACGCCATCGGCGACCGGCAGGGCACTCGGGTCG
>JBDSWH010000107.1:0-10000 GCA_039926785.1 Gammaproteobacteria bacterium | reverse complement strand
GACACCGACATCAACTTGCCGAACATGTCTCCGGGGGCATCGGTGATGCCCACGTAGTTGCCCAGGGATTTGGACATCTTGTTGACGCCGTCCAGGCCCTCGAGAAGGGGCATGGTGATGACCACTTGGGGCGCCTGGCCGTAGTCTTGCTGCAACTGCCGCCCAACGAGCAGATTGAAGCGCTGGTCGGTCCCGCCCAACTCCACGTCGGCCTTGAGCATGACCGAGTCGTAGCCCTGGACCAGCGGATAGAGGAACTCGTGGATGGCGATGGGCTTGTTCGCCGCATAGCGCTGGTGGAAATCGTCGCGCTCCAGCATCCGGGCCACCGTGTGCCGCGCTGCCAGCTGGACAAGGCCGGCCGCATCCATGGCCCCCATCCAGCTCGAGTTGAACTCGATGCGGGTTCGCTCCGGCTCGAGGATCTTGAAGACCTGGCGCTGGTAGGTGGCCGCATTGGCCGCGATTTCGTCCCGGGTCAGGGGGGGCCGGGTGACATTCCGGCCCGTCGGGTCGCCGATCTGACCCGTGAAATCCCCGATCAGGAAGACCACCGTATGCCCGAGCTGCTGGAATACCCGCAGTTTGTTGATAAGGACCGTATGGCCCACGTGCAGATCCGGCGCTGTGGGGTCAAACCCGGCCTTGATGACCAGCGGCCTGCCGGTCTCAAGGCGGGCCCGGAGTTCGGCCTCCACGAGGATTTCGCTGGCACCACGCCGGATCTCGGCCAGCTGGTCGTCGGGGGAGAGCTGCATTCCTGGCCTGGTGGGGTGTAAGTGAGACGGGGATCACGGCGCCGCGCGCCGCCGACGATAAACCATTAGTCCCGCGGGGTCACGGCAAGCGTTTGTGCACGGAATTCGGTGCTTACTTGGTTGACCCGACTGGCTGAGGCTGGTACAAAGGCGGCGCAGATAAATCAATGACTTGCAACTCCATTGAGCCGCCTCACGGCCGGTCGACAGGGTTGCCGTGTTCGTGCGGAGAGGACTCAACTGATATGGACCGAAATACGCCCCAGCGAGAGGCGAAGGGTGGCGCTGTGATGCGCCCCGTTACTCCATTCAGGGCCAGCCTGGCTGCTGTCGCGTCTGCGGTCGTAGCGCTCACCGGCGGCTACCAGCTCACCAACCAGATTACCCAATCCATCGACCCGGCACCCCAGGGACTGGTCCGCCCCGCGCCGTTGCCAGCGGTTACCCAGATCGAGCCGCCGGTGGATCCGATCGAACAGCTCGATCTCGAGGTCGAATCTGGCGACACGCTGGACAGCCTCTTCCGTGCAACGAATCTCAACATGGTGGACCTGGCGGAAATCCTGCAAGTGGAAGCGGCGCGCAAGTACCTGCGGGTTCTCCGCCCCGGCGACGTCCTGCATGTGCGCCATGATGGCGGCTCGATCCTGGAACTCGACCGGAACCTCGACATCCGCTCCAAGCTCGAGGTCCAGCGTGGCGACAGTGGCTTCGAGGCCAACGTGGTCGAACTGCCCCTCGAGCACCGGATGGTGACCATCGGGGGCAAAATCCGCAGTTCGCTCTTCGAGGCCGCCCAGGAGTCGCGGATCTCCGAGAAGCAGATCATGAATCTGGCTCAGATCTTCGAGTACGACATCGACTTCGTCAGGGACATCGGCGCGGGCGACGAGTTTGCGCTGGTGTATGAAGAGCTTTGGCGCGATGGCACGAAGCTGGGCGAAGGCGAGGTCATGGCTGCCGAGTTCGTGAATCGCGGGGCCCGATACACGGCCATCCGTTACGACGATGGCGACGGCCACGCCTCCTACTACACCCATGACGGCCAGCCGATGCGCAAGGCGTTTGTCCGCGCGCCGGTCTCGTTCACCCGCATCAGCTCCGACTTCAATCCAAACCGCCGGCACCCCATCCTGAACACCATCCGCGCCCATCAGGGCGTTGACTACGCCGCCCCGAAGGGCACGCCGGTCAAGGCATCGGGGGATGGGAAGATCATCTTCCGCGGCTGGAAGGGTGGTTACGGCAACACCATCATCGTGCAGCACGCCGGGAACGTGACGACGCTTTACGGCCACTTGTCCCGATTCGGCAACCGCGGTTATGGAAGCCGCGTGAAACAGGGCGAAGTCATAGGCTTCGTGGGTGCAACCGGGCTCGCCACCGCTCCGCACCTGCACTACGAGTATCGAAAGAACGGCGTCCACCTCAATCCCCGAACCGTCATCCTGCCGAATGCAGAGCCGCTGCGCGGCCAGGCACTCACGGCGTTCCAGACCACTGCCCAGCCGCTCTTCCAGCGGCTTGAGGCGCGCACCAGCATGCTGGCTGCGAACCGCGCCGGTCCTAACCGGCGGTAACCGCGGGTCCCGCGGCCTGCCGGGCTGCGGCGCTGCTTCAAGTGTGACGCCCGCAGCACCGGCCCGGCGGCAGGCTGCTATAGTTTTTGTCGGCTCCGCAGGTCGCTCGCCTTGGACACCCCGAATTTCAAGCTCCCCGACTACTACATCAATCGTGAACTCAGCGCGATTGAGTTCAACCAGCGGGTGCTGCACCAGGCGAAGGACGCCTCGATACCGCTTTTGGAGCGCCTGAAGTTTCTCTGTATCGTCTCCACGAATCTCGATGAGTTCTTCGAGATCCGGGTGAGCGGCTTGCGGCAACGCCTCGAACTCGGACTGCCGCCGCAGGGACCCGACTTGCTCAGCGCCAAGCAGGTGCTGGGTGACATCAGCGAGCGCGCCCACTCACTCGTCGACGAGCAGTACCGACTGCTCAACGAGGACCTCATTCCCGCACTGGAGAGCGAAGGCATTCGCTTCGTGCGCCGCACGCGGTGGCGGCCGGCGCACAGGGTTTGGCTGCGTGACTACTTCCATCGGGAGATCGAGCCGGTATTGAGCCCCACCTCGCTGGACCCCGCGCGACCATTTCCGAAGCTCCTCAATAAGAGTCTCAACTTCATCGTCGGCCTGAAGGGCATGCACGCGTTCGGCCGCCCCGTGCAGCGAGCCATCGTGCAGGCGCCGCGCTCGCTCCCGCGGCTCATCCAACTCGATCCGTCGCTGCCGGACACCGGGCCCAACGACTTCGTTTTCCTGTCCTCCGTCATCCACGCCTTCGTGGACGAACTCTTCACGGGGATGGAAATCCAGGGTTGTCACCAGTTTCGCGTGACGCGCAACAGCGACCTCTACGTCGAAACCGAGGAAGTGGACGACCTGATGCGCGCCGTGGAGGGCGAGCTGATCGCGGCCCGCTACGGCGAAGCGGTGCGGCTGGAAATCGCCCACGACTGCCCGGCCGAGCACATGGACTACCTGCTGGAGATGTTCGAGCTCGACCGCGGCGACCTGTATCCGGTGGATGGGCCAGTCAACCTGAATCGCCTCTTGGCGGTGTACCAGCTGACGTCGCGGGATGACCTGCGGGACGGGCCTTTTGTACCAGGCCAGCAGAAGGCCTTGGTCGCCGCCGACAACCTGTTCGCCGCCATCGCCGAGCGGGACATCCTCCTTCACCACCCGTTCGAGTCCTACGGGCCCGTCATCGACTTCATCGGCAAGGCGGCCCAGGACCCCGACGTGCTGGCCATCAAGATGACCCTCTACCGCACCGGACCCCATTCACCCATCGTGGACGCGCTGGTGACAGCCGCCCAGGCGGGCAAGGAAGTAACCGTCAGCATCGAGTTGCGGGCCCGCTTCGACGAGGCGGCCAACATCAAGCTCGCGAACCGGCTGCAGGAGGCTGGCGCCCACGTGGTGTACGGTGTCGTGGGCTTCAAGACGCACTGCAAGCTGGCGCTCGTCGTGCGCCGGGAAAGCGGGCGCCTGCGGCGCTACGTGCATCTCGGCACGGGCAATTACCACACCGGTACTGCGCGCCTCTACACCGACTACAGCCTGTTGTCGGCCGAGGAAGCGCTGGCTGAGGACGTGCACCACGTCTTCCTGCAGCTCACCAGTCTCATGCAGACGCCGCCGTTGCGACGCCTGTACCAGTCCCCCTTCAATCTCCACCAGCGAATACTGGAGCACATCGACCAGGAGATCCGGAACGTCGAGAGTGGCGGCGCCGGGCACATCATTGCAAAACTGAATGCGCTGGTGGAGCCGGAGGTTATCCGCGCCCTGTACCGTGCCTCGTGCGCCGGGGTAATGGTGGACCTGATCGTGCGCGGCATCTGCTGCCTGCGCCCCGGCATCCCCGGGGTGTCGGACAACATCCGGGTCCGCTCCGTCGTCGGCCGATTCCTGGAGCACTCACGGGTCTACTACTTCCACGCCAACGGCGAGGAGCATATCTTCTGCTCGAGCGCCGACTGGATGGACCGCAATTTCTTCCGTCGGGTTGAAGTGTGCTTTCCAGTACTGAGCGAGAACCTGAAGGCCCGCGTCATCGCCGATCTCGACCTGGGCCTGTCCGATAATAGCCAGGCCTGGGAACTGAAGGCCGACGGCAGTTACCGGCTTGTACGCCCGGCGCCCGGCGAGGAAATCCGTTCCTGCCAGGTCGAGCTGCTCCGCCAGCTGGCCGAAGCGGGAACCGCCTAGGACTACCCGGAGTCGCTGCCGGGAATTACTCAGGCGGCGATCCGCCGCTGGATCACCAGCTTGTAGTCGGCCTCATCTAGAAAACTCCGTTCACGCTGGAGATCGGCGAGCGTCAGCGGATTGCTCTCCAGCCATGCTGCCGGTACCTGCAGCCGCAGCGTCCGGCCCTGCACGCGCAGCTTCAGGTCGGGCGTGGTGCCGCCAGTCCGACTGCGGTGAACGAGCGCGGCGAGCCGGAGCAGGGTGGCGAGGCGCAGGGCGGGGCGCTGCCAGGGCAACGGCAGGCTGCTGAAGACGCTGCGATCGAATTTGCGCCGATGAGCCAGCACGAGACACGCCAGCACCTGCTGCTCTTCCCTCGGGAAACCCGGCATGTCGGCATTGGCAAGCACGTAGGCGCCGTGTCGGTGGTAATGCGCATGGGCAATGTCCAGCCCAAGCTCGTGCACCCGGGCCGCCCAGGCCAGCAACAGCTGTTGGTCGCTGTCCAGTTCCCAGTCGTCCCGAGCCTGCGCGTAGAGGTTCATGGCCATCGCCTCGACGCGCTCGGCCTGGGCCCGGTCGACGTGATAGCGGCCGGCCATCGCCCGCACGGTGCGCACGCGGGCGTCCTCGTCGGTGAGCCGGCCGACCATATCGTAGAGGAGGCCCTCGCGAAGTGCGCCGTCGGCGACCGTCATGCGGCCGAGGCCGAGGGCCCGCATGACCTCAACGAGTATGGACACGCCGCCGGAGAAGACCTCCGCCCTGTCGTCGGATAGCTCCGGCAATCGCAGGTCGGCAACGTGGCCTGCGGCGATCATCTTGTCGATGAGATGCTCGAGTCCTTCGACCGTCACGCCCTGGGGTGCGCGGCCCATGGCCGTCAGCACGGCGTGAGCCGCCCGGACACTGCCGGACGTGCCAGCGACCTGGGCAGGCTCGACCTTGTGAAACTGCGACCTCACAGGCTCGAGCTCAAGGCGCACCTGCAAGCGGGCCTTGTCGAAATTCTTGGCGGACAGCCGCCCGCCGGAAAAGCAGCCTTCGCTCAACGAAACGCAGCCCATAGCCAGGCTCTCCATCGTGAACGGCTCAAGACCCTTGCCGGCGATGATCTCGGTGCTGCCGCCACCGATGTCCACCACGATCCGGGGACCATCGACGCGCGGCAGGTTGTGGCTCGCGCCAAGGTAGATCAGCCGGGCCTCCTCGATTCCGGAAATGATCTCGACGGGATGACCGAGCGCCTTGGCCGCGCGCTGCAGAAAGCGGCCAGTGGAACGGGCCTTGCGGAGGGTGCTGGTGCCGACCACGCGCACCCGGCCGGCTTGCATATCCCGCAGCCGCTCGCCAAAGCGGCGGAGCGTCGCGAGAGCGCGAGACTGGCTGGCCTCACTGAGCCGGTTCTGGGCGGTGAGTCCGGAGGCGAGCCGCACCGTCTCGCGGAGACGGTCGACCACGGTGAGCTGGCCGTGGTCGAAACGTGCGACGACCATATGAAAGCTGTTCGACCCGAGGTCGACAGCCGCCAGCACGTCCTGGGCCGGCGGAGGACCTCGGCGCCGCCGCTCAGCCATTCACGGGGCCCCCGGAGTCGCCGTCAGGCGGCGACGGCAGTCCGTCGGGAAAGGCGATGGGCCCCAACTGATGCAGGGCCTGCCGATAGACGTCGCGCTTGAAGAAGATGACGTCGCGAACGGGTTGCCAGTACTCCACCCAGCGCCAACGGTCGAACTCGGGAGTCGCAGTGGTGTCCAGCCGCAACTGACTCTCGGCAGCCAGCAATCGCAACAAATACCAGCGCTGCTTCTGGCCAATGCACAGGGGACGCTTCTTGTGGCGGACGTACTGCTCAGGCAGACGATACCGCAGCCAGTCTGAGGTGCTGCCGAGAAGCGCGACGTCGGCGGGGGCAAGGCCGATCTCCTCGCGTAGTTCCCGGTACATTGCCTTCTCCGGGGACTCGTGCACACGGATGCCGCCCTGTGGAAACTGCCAGGCGTCCTGACCCACGCGACCGCCTACCAGGACCTGCCCGCGGGCATCGCACACGATGATTCCGACGTTCGCGCGGAAGCCTTCTTCGTCGATCTGATCCACGCGCTACCTCCGGCTGCGGCCGAATTCTTCCACAGCGACCGCCGCCATGTCACGGCTGCCGGCCTCCAGTACACTCGTCGGGTCCGCCGGCCCGGCTGGCTCTTTCCAGCGCACCCCATGCCCCAAGCTTCCCGTCGATTGCTGGTCATCCTCACCGTACTCAGTGTCGCCGCGCTGCTGTTCGCCTTGAGCACGGGCAGCGGGGCTGCCGGATTTGGCACGCTTCGGGCACTGCTGGCGGGCCACGCGGATCCCCTGGAAGTCGACATCCTCCTGCGCTTGCGCCTCCCTCGCGCCTTGGCCGCATTTGGCACGGGCGCCGCGCTCGCGTTGGCCGGCGCCTTCATGCAGGTCCTGCTGCGCAATCCGCTGGCGGACCCCTACGTGCTCGGTACGTCCGGCGGCGCCGCGGTCGGTGCCCTGGGGGCGATGCTACTCGGCAGTGCCGCCCTCTTCGTGGATATCGCGGCATTTACCGGTGCGTTGCTGAGTACCGTGCTGGTGTTCGCCCTCGCCCGTGCCAGTGGTGCCTGGTACGACGGGCGCGGCTACGACGGGGGTGGCGCGGCCAGCCGGCTCCTGCTCACGGGGATCGTCGTCGCGTCGGGATGGAGCGCAGCCGTCAGCCTGCTTCTGGCCACGAGCCCTGAAGCCAGCCTGCGCGGCCTGCTCTTCTGGTTGATGGGCGATTTCTCCTTCGTCCAGCGGCCCGGACCGATCCTGGCGGTGGCTGTCGGCGGCGCGGCAGCCGGCCTCATTCTTGCGCGCACCCTGAACGTGTTGGGAACCGGCGACTGGCAAGCGGCGCTCCTGGGCGTTGAGGTCCGCCGCGTACGGAGCGCAATCTATGGACTTGCCGCGCTACTGACGTCTATGGCCGTCACGACCGCTGGCGTCGTGGGCTTCGTCGGCCTGATCGTGCCCCATTTCGTGCGGCTAGCCGGCGGCAGCGATCACCGCACCGTGATTCCGGGATCTGCGCTTGCCGGCGGAACGTTGCTCGTGCTTGCGGATACGCTGGCCCGGACGCTGCTGGCGCCGCGCCAGCTGCCGGTCGGCGCGATCACTGCCGCAGTGGGCGTGCCCGCCTTCCTGTTTCTCCTGCGCCGGAGCCTGCGCAACAGCGTCTAAACGGTGCCTAGCGTCGACTCTCCAGGTACTCGCGGCCCTGCTCCATGAGCCGGACGAACGCGGCTTCGTCGCCGGTGCGCACGACATCGGCGATCCGGCTCACGGCCTTCTGCAACTCCTCAAGGACCGCGAGACCAAAAGGATTCTCCGCCTGGATGGCGAAATAAAGTCGCGCATTCTCTTCGGCAACCCGGCCGGCGATCTGCAACTGCGCGTCGAAGGTGGTGCTTGAGATATGGGCAAGTTTTGGCACGGTCTCGCCGCTCTCCGCCAGCGCCGTGAAGAAGGCAATGTTCAGTGCGTGGGACAGGCCGAGCACGTAGGCGATCAGGCGGTCATGTTCATCAACCAGCATGCGGATCTGGGCCGCCATGGTCGAGGCGAACAGCTGGCCCGCTTCCGTCGTGGCGTCCGGGCACCCCACGTCGAGCAGCAGCACGTGGCGTCCCGACAGCAGCTCGGTATCCGGGCCGAACATCGGATGAACCGACGTGACCTGCAGGCCGCTCTCACAAAGCGCCTTGAGTGCTGGAATGAAGGGCGTCTTCAGTGAGCCGATATCGAAGATCAGGCCGCGCCGCCGCCGGGTCCCGAGTTCCTGCAAGATGCCCCCGGTCAGCGGAATCGGCGCCGAAACCACGGTGACCGCGAACTCGTCCGGGGTCTCGCGCCAGTCGCTGACGTGCCGGAATCCGGGCAGTGGCCCCGCCGGGTCCGCCACCGTGACAGCGAACCCCTGAGAGTGGAGGAACTCCGTGAACCACCGGCCCATCTTGCCGCTGCCGCCGATTACCAGGGCCGGCTTGCCGGAACCCTGGCCCTCAGCCCGCACCCGGGCCTGTTCCTGATTGGCCAGGGATGAGCGGATCAGGAGGCTCAACAGGGACTCGGCCAGTCCCGGTGAGATGCCCAGGCCGGCCGCGAGCGTCCGGGCCCTGTCGAGCACCTGCTTTTCCCGGGCGAAATCCCGGGTGGGGCGGCCCGTGGCCCGCTTCAGCGCCCCGATGTCGCCCGACAGTCGCTGCCGCTCCGCCACAAGCTCCAGGATCTGCCGGTCTATCGCGGAAAGCTGGTCACGCAGTTGTTCCAGATCCATGGCGCCGGCGAGAGTACCCGGTCTTCCCGCCCCTTAACAGGCAACGGGCCCGGGAAGCCCGTGGCCGGCGGACCGTTGGGATCTTTTACAAGGTCGGCGGCTGTGCCGGGTGTGAATCCGGGCCATTAAGGCCGGATTAATTGCCGGGGAACCCGGTCGCTGTTGCACGGTCGGAACGGGAACCCGCGACATTGCTGGCCTGCCTCGCTTTCTGGTCAATTTTTGACCAGATGCGAGTGGGACGGTAGCAGTCGAAATTTCTTACGATCGGGAGATGGGACATCCCATTTCAGGCTATCTATTCCTGCCAGGCGACTGTCCACACAAGGTTTTTCCTACTCTGGCACGGGACTTGCTAATCCTCTTTGCGCACAAAAAAAGGTCTCTGTGCCGCGCGGAAGGAAAGCTCGACATCTGTAACCAGACATCGTAGCCAGAAGAGCCCACAAGAAGAAGAACAAACCAACAATTAGAAGTAGAAGCGGCAAATACAACAAGAAAAACAAACCACCACAGACTGACGCACGCGCCGAGACCGGATTCGCGACAACAACAAAAACCCGTATCACCCCGCCACTGGCGGGGTTTTTTTTGGCCCCGTCTTTTTAGCCCCGGATGTTCATGCTCACCTGCTCTGCCCTCGTTGTGACGGTCGCCGGCCGGCCCTTGGTCCGCGACCTGACGTTTCACCTGGCGGCGGGCGACGTCATCGGCGTGCTGGGTCCGAATGGCGTGGGCAAGACCCTGACGCTGCACACGCTCGCCGGACTCCGCCCACCCAGCCAGGGGTCGGTCCTGCTGGGCACGGCGGCTCTGGACAGCCTCGGCCGTCGGGAGATCGCTCGGCGCCTTGGGCTCCTTCTCCAGGATGACGCGGAGACTTTTCCGGCCACGGTCCTCGAAACCGCGCTGATGGGCCGGCACCCCCACCTGTCCGGCACGGCCACCGAATCGGCCGACGACGTGGCCCGGGCGCACGCGGCCTTGGCGGCCCTGGGCCTCGGTACGTTCAGCGGCAGGCTGGTGTCGACGCTCTCCGGTGGCGAGCGGCGGCGGCTGGCCCTCGCCCGGTTGCTGACCCAGGACCCTGGCGTCCTGCTGCTCGATGAACCCGTGAACCACCTGGATCCCCGCTACCAGATCGGTGTGCTGGCGCA